>CAZZIX010000034.1:0-4603 GCA_964654345.1 uncultured Methylomarinum sp. | reverse complement strand
GGAAATTATAGTTCAGCACTTTTTTTTGAAAGACGACGAGATTCAATCGACACCCTCTATAAAGGTAGAGCATCGTTAAGTTACGCAAATGATTATTTGACGCAACAAATCTCCGTGTCTGGCATTTCTGATAATCAATATGGTGGTGTTAATAAGCTAAGTTACTCAAACCGGTTGCCTTTTTTTGGCAATTGGTTAAATGTTTTTCGGTCTCAATATTCCTTTAGAGATAACAGCTATAAATTATCAAACTCCATTGTCTATACCAATAACCATTATTCTTTAGGGATACAAGCTAGTTATAAAAGTACTACTGGGTTATCTGCTGGTCTTTCTTTTAATACATCACTCATAAGAGACGATAAAAATGAATTTGGACTTATTAATAGAGCAAGTGCAACAACTTCCTTGGCCAGCATTGGCGTTAAAATAATTAAAGCCGATGGTACAGAGTCTTATATTAAAAAGGGTGCCATTAAAATTAATGGACGTACTATTAACTTAAACACATCTAATAGTAGCCTTGCGAATGATAATGGCACCATTATTTCAGATATTGAGCCGTACAAGTGGATAACAGTAGAGCTGGATGAAAGTGCATTAGAAGATACATCATGGATGGTAAAAACCAAACCTGTTGATGTAATGATAGAGCCCGGTGGAATGGAAAGAATTGTTTTTACTGTAGTAGAAACAGGTGAAATTGATGGGATGGTTTTATCGGGTAAGGAACTTAAAGCAAAAAAAGGCGTTAAGGTCTGGTTACTTTCCAAGCAGGGCAAAGTTATCAAGGAGACTGTTTCTGCTTTTGACGGTTTTTATTTATTTGATAAAGTTGAGCCAGGTGAATATATCGTCAAAATTGACTCTGCTTATTTAGAAAGAAAAGAAATGAATGTTAAACAAAAAAACATTAAGCTTGAAGGCGAAAATATGTTTGCTTTAAATAATGATTTTATTTTGTTACCTGGTTTGATGGATTATTCTCCTGATTATTCAACGACACAAGTGGCAGAATTGGTAACAAAACAAGCTGAACCATCAGATGCAGAAAAAATAGCCAAAAACGATTGGTTGTCAGAGCAAAACCCTGATAATTTTACTTTTCAACTACTGGCAATTTCCATAAACAGAAAAACAGTATTAGATGAATTAATTAGCAAACACCCTGCTCTACAAAATGACTTGCGATATTTTACCAGTACAAAAAACGGCGAACAAAAACTGGTCTTAATCTACGGAAGTTTTGCTAGTTCATCGGAGGCAGAACTAGCGAGTAAATCACTGCCTCCAATATTTAGTCGATTTTGGCTTAGAAACTTGAGTAGTTTACAAAATGAAGTATCTACAATTAGCGACTTTACTTTAGCATCAAGCTCAAGAAAAAAGATAGAAAAAGTTGTTGAGCATAGCTGGTTAGCGAAGCAAAATCCAGATGATTTTACATTACAATTACTGTCTGTTTCTAAAGATAAAAAGGCTGTTTTAGAAAAGCTAATACTTAAATACCCTAAGCACCAAAATGACCTACACTACTTTATTAGAACGAAAAATAGCAAAGAAAATCTGGTGTTAGTTTATGGAAATTTTGCTACATTATCCGCAGCTAAACAAGCGAAAAAAGGATTGCCTCAGGAGTTCAGTATGCCTTGGCTTAGAAATTTTAAAGGATTACAAGTTGAAAGCTCTATGTTGTTAACTAGCGCGCAAAGCTTATCATCTTTTTTAGATGAGTAAACTGGCTTCCAAATATCGACAGCTTTCTCTGATACTTCCAGTTCTGGAATGCCATCAGCATCTGATGGAGGAGGGTAGAAATCTTTATGCAGCAAAAAAGAACATAGTTTGAAATACTCCGATCTAAATTGATTTAACATAGCTTTTTATGTAGCCTGTATTTTTTATTCCAGTATAACTATTTAGTTGACCAATGAATAAACACTTCCAACAAACCATTCTAAATGCAACAGGAGCAACTGCACTGTATGAGGTTGAAGAAATACAAAATTTATGGAGTGGTTATGGAAAAATAATGCGTTATGGTTTGAAAGGGAGCACTACAAACAGTGTTGTCGTTAAATATGTGCGACCGCCAATGCAAAAGCAACACCCGCGTGGCTGGAATACGGATTTATCACACGCTAGAAAAATAAAATCCTATCAAGTAGAAAAAGCCTGGTATGACAAATGGAGTCATCATTGTGATGACGCTTGTCGAGTCCCTGATTGTTTTGCTCTTGAATCTGTAGGTGATGAAGTCTTTATGGTGCTTGAAGATTTAGATGCGAGTGGGTTTGCGCAACGAAAAACGACCGTATCTGAAATAGAAATTACCGCATGTTTATCTTGGTTAGCAAATTTTCATGCAACTTTTATGGGTAGAAAACCTGAAGATTTATGGTCATTAGGTACATATTGGCATTTAGATACACGACCAGATGAATTAGAGGTGTTAACCGATATTCCATTAAAAAATGCGGCAGTTTCGATTGATAATAAACTGAGAAACTGCTCTTATCAAACCTTTGTTCACGGAGATGCTAAATTAGCTAATTTTTGTTTTTCAGAGGATGGAAAACAAGTGGCTGCGGTTGATTTTCAATATGTTGGGGGTGGTTGTGGAATTAAGGATGTAGCTTATTTTATCGGTAGTTGCTTAGATGAAGAGCAATGTGAACAAATGGAATCTACTTTATTGGATTTTTATTTTCAGGAACTGACTAAGAAATTAAAGCAGAAACATAAAGTGATTGATACGGCTGCGGTTGAACGTGAATGGCGTAATTTATATCCTGTTGCCTGGACAGATTTTCATCGGTTTTTGAAAGGCTGGAGTCCTGAGCATTGGAAAATAAATAGTTACAGTGAACGACTCGTTAGAGAAGTATTAATTCAGATAAGACAGGAAGATTAAGTGTTATGAAACTTGATAACGATGATTTTGTTTTTCTTTGCCAGCAGGCAATAATAGCGGCACGACAGGCAGGAAGAGTTATCTCAAGTATGTCAGATCAGCCTGTTGAGGTTGAAGCAAAAAAAGGAGGCGCAAGTTTAGCATCACAAGTGGTTACTCAAGTTGACCGTTTAGCCCAAGAAGCTATTTTAGAAATACTTCGCCCCACTTGCCAACGCTTTGATTTAGCTTTATTGACAGAAGAAACGCCTGATGATTTGCAACGGTTAGAAAAAGACTATTTTTGGTGTATAGACCCCTTGGATGGCACACTTTCATTTATTGAATCAACGCCAGGGTATGCGGTTTCAATAGCTTTAGTTGCAAAAGATGGCACTTCTTATATTGGCGTGGTTTTTGATCCTGTAGAACAAACGCTTTATCATGCGATTAAAGGGGAAGGGGTATTTAAAAATAATACCCAGTGGTTGTCACAATCTATATCGAATCAACCTTTAACTGTTATTTTTGATCCAAGCTTTAAGTTGCATAAACACTATTCAACGATATTAACAAAGCTAAAAGCATTCTCTGTAGAGAGAGGGTATCAAGGCTTTAAATCTATTTTTTACGGAGGTTCGGTGATGAATGCGTGTTTAGTTCTTGAGAACACGCCTGCTTGTTATTTTAAACTTCCAAAACCAGAAAAAGGGGGGGGATGTTTGTGGGACTATGCTGCAACTGTTTGTATTTTTCATGAAATGGGCGCTATAGCTAGTGATATGTATGGCAAAGCGATAGAGTTAAATCGCCCTGACTCAACTTTTTTGAACCATAAGGGTGTTTTATTTACTGCAGATAAAGAAATAGCTAAAAAAATGATTAATTTAGGAAGTAGGGTGGGTTAGCTTATCAAGCGCAGCGCGATAACGTAACCCACCAATTTTCAATAAATCAACGAGTAGTCGGGTTACGTTTTTTCACTATGCTCAAAAATCTAACCCAACTACAATCTACCTTGTTGAAAATAAAACGATAATTCATTGAGTAAGCAGTATTAAACTCAGGCTCCATTGTTTTTTTGGTTAAAAATAAATGAAAGAAAATATAAAAAAAATTTCACACGATTCAGAATATTACATTTTGGAAGGGTGCTATATCAATGAATTGTCTAATACCACTGACGACCCAGATATTTCTATAGCACAAGCGCGCGTTAAACCTGGGGTAACAACTCAATGGCACAGACTAAAAGGGACAGCTGAACGTTACGTTATTCTGGAAGGAAAAGGCTGGGTAGAAATAGGTGATCTAGCTCCCTGTCATGTGACTGTAGGTGATGTTGTGATTATTCCTCCCCAATGTCGACAAAGAATCACTAATAATGAGCAAATTGATTTGGTGTTTTTAGCTATCTGCACTCCACGATTCAAAAGTGATGTTTATGAAAGAATATAAAACCTGAGAGATACTTTTCAACAGTTTTCGTACAGGTAAAAACGTTGTCAACTCTGGCTGTTTTTCTTGCCTTTTCATGAGTTTATCAGATGCCATGATTAAAATTGGCAGCTAAACCTAATAAAAAAGTGTGATCATTCCCTCATAATAAATAAAAAAAGCAGAGATTTTTTTTAAAGCAGAGAATGTGCGTTAGAATCCATATCCCTTTATTAATTAAGAGATTATAGTATGAGTAAGAAATTTGCTAAC
>CAZZIX010000033.1:13685-16243 GCA_964654345.1 uncultured Methylomarinum sp. | reverse complement strand
AAATTAAATTCAGTTATTCCAACGAAAAAGCCGATATTCCTTTTTCATCTAACATATCTAGAATAATCCCCCCACCTCTAGCGACACAAGTCAGCGGATCATCAGCAACATAGACTGGCAATCCTGTTTCTTCTGAAACTAGTCTATCTATATCTGTCAACAATGCACCGCCTCCGGTGATAACAATTCCTCTTTCGGCTACATCGGCTCCTAATTCTGGTGGCGTTTGTTCCAATGCAACCTTAACTGCACCTACAATACCAGCCAAAGGTTCTTGCAAAGCCTCTAGCACTTCATTACTATTTAAGATAAAGCTACGCGGAATACCTTCTGCTAAATTTCTCCCTGTTATCTGAATTTCTTTAACTTCACTACCTGGATATGCAGTTCCAATTTCTTTTTTAATTTTCTCTGCAGTTGCTTCTCCAATTAAGGTACCGTAATTTCTCCGCACATAATTAATTATCGCCTCGTCAAAACGGTCTCCCCCAATTCTGACTGACTCGGAATAAACTATTCCATTTAATGACATGATCGCAACCTCTGAAGTACCACCACCAATATCCAGCACCATAGATCCTTGGGCTTCATCAATAGGAAGCCCTGCTCCCATCGCTGCTGACATAGGTTCTTCTATTAAATAAACTTCTCTTGCACCCGCCATTGCAGCAGATTCACGTATTGCTCGCCGCTCAACTTGTGTTGAACCACAAGGTACACAAATCAAGATTCGTGGGCTTGGTCGTAAAAACTTAGACTCATGAACTTTTTCAATAAAAAAACGTAACATCCTTTCAGTGACTGCAAAATCAGCAATTACACCATCTTTTAATGGGCGAATAGCAGTAATATTTCCCGGTGTCCGCCCCAGCATTTTTTTTGCATCCACTCCTACTGCCGCAATAGTTTTTGCGCCTCGTACTTTATCTTCCTTAATGGCGACTACAGAAGGCTCATTTAACACAATACCCTGACCGGGCATATAAATCAAAGTATTTGCAGTGCCTAAATCAATAGACAAATCATTGGAAAATAATCCTCGAATTTTTTCGAACATATTTTGCAAGTATCCTTAAAGATAAAATTTCACTACTTTAACAATCTAATAGGTATTTAAGCAAGATATAAAGTATCATAATTAGAACCACCTAACACTTGGAGTTTGAATAATGAGCTTATCGGCTGATGAAGTAAAAAAAATCGCCTATTTGGCAAGATTAGGCATCAATGATGATGATATTGATGCCTATGCCTCTGACTTATCTAATATGTTAGACTTAATGACTCAAATGAGTGATACAAATACTGACACAGTTCAACCTATGGCTCATCCTATGGATCAGACTCAACGCTTACGCGCTGATATCGCATCAGAAAAAAATCAGCGACAAAATTTTCAGTCTATTGCGCCTCAAATAGAAAATGGTTTGTACTTAGTTCCTAAAGTTCTCGACTAAAATTATTATGCACAACAAAACAATTACTGATTTAGCAAAAGGCCTAAGATCGAAAGAGTTCTCTAGCGTAGAATTAACCCAAGCTTACTTAGATCGCATCAAAAAAAACACCGACCTCAATTGCTATATCACCCTTACCGAAGAACAAGCCCTCAAAAATGCCCAACATGCTGATAAACAATTATCTACTGGCAATACAGATCTTTTAACAGGCATCCCAATTGCACAGAAAGATATTTTTTGTACCCAAGACGTTAAAACAACATGTGGCTCCAAAATGTTAGATAACTTTATAGCACCTTATAATGCAACCGTGATTGAAAATTTTAATCAGGCTGGTGCTGTTATGCTGGGTAAGTTAAATATGGATGAGTTTGCCATGGGTTCATCCAATGAAACTAGCTTTTATGGCGTAGTAAAAAACCCTTGGCAAACTGATTCTGTGCCAGGAGGATCTTCCGGTGGATCAGCTGCTGTGGTTGCTGCTCGACTTGCAGTCGCTACAACGGGTACAGATACCGGTGGATCTATCCGCCAACCTGCATCTTTATGTGGAATTACCGGTTTAAAACCAACTTATGGACGTGTGTCTCGTTACGGAATGATCGCCTTTGCATCAAGTCTTGATCAGGGCGGCCCTATGGCTCGTTCTGCCGAAGATGCGGCTATTTTATTACAAACTATGGCTGGCTTTGATGAAAAAGATTCCACCAGTGTGGATAAAGACGTTCCAGATTATTCAACGGGGCTTAATAATAACCTTGAAGGATTAAAAATAGGCTTACCTAAAGAATTTTTTAACGAAGGTTTAAATAACGATATTGCCATCACCATTGAAACCGCCGTTAATGAATATAAAAAATTAGGAGCAGAAGTCAAAGAGGTTTCTTTACCCAATATGAAACTAGCAATACCAGCCTATTATGTCATTGCTTCTGCTGAATGCTCTGCCAACCTCTCTCGTTTTGATGGGGTTCGTTATGGTTACCGTTGTGATAACCCAGCTGACCTTAATGATTTATATATTCGCTCAAGAGGCGAAGCATTTGGCTCTGAAGTTAAACGTCGAATTTTAATGGGGACTTATGCTTTATCTGCTGG
>CAZZIX010000033.1:0-13585 GCA_964654345.1 uncultured Methylomarinum sp. | reverse complement strand
TTTATCTGCTGGATATTATGATGCTTACTATATTAAAGCTCAAAAAGTCCGTCGTTTAATTGCCGATGATTTTAAACAGGCCTTATCTGAAGTAGATGTACTCATGGGACCCGTTTCTCCCTCCCCTGCATTTGGAATTGGTGAAAAAACCAGCGACCCTATTGAAATGTATCTTGCTGATATTTACACCATCGCGGTTAACCTGGCTGGATTACCTGCCATGTCTATTCCTGCCGGTTTTGTAGAAAATAAACCCGTAGGTCTTCAAGTCATTAGTAATTATTTTACAGAAGACAAGTTGTTAAATATTGCCCACCAATACCAACAAGTCACAAACTGGCATCAACAAACACCTAAAGGTTTCGAATAAGGAGAATATGATGGAATGGGAAACAGTAATTGGCCTAGAGATTCATGCCCAACTGGCAACTAAATCTAAAATATTTTCTGCTGCATCAACTGCTTATGGTGCAGAACCAAACACTCAAGCCTGTGCTGTAGATTTAGGTTTACCCGGTGTTCTACCTGTACTAAATAAAGAAGTTGTTCGTATGGCCGTTAAATTTGGTATGGCAATTAAGGCAGAAGTTGCACCCTACTCAGTCTTTGCCAGAAAAAACTATTTTTATCCTGATTTACCTAAAGGTTATCAAATAAGCCAAATGGAACTCCCTATTGTTGGAATCGGACATTTGGATATTGAAGTGGACGGCAATGTAAAACGCATAGGCGTTACTCGCGCCCACTTAGAAGAAGATGCGGGTAAATCATTGCATGAAGACTTTCATGGGCTCACTGGAATTGATTTAAACCGTGCAGGAACACCGTTACTGGAAATAGTCTCCGAACCTGATATGCGCTCAGCAAAAGAAGCAGTTGCTTACATGCGTAAAATCCACGAATTAGTCCGTTATTTAGAAATTTGCGATGGCAATATGCAAGAGGGTTCATTTCGTTGTGATGCTAATGTTTCGGTACGTCCAAAAGGGCAAGAAGAATACGGTACTAGAGCAGAATTAAAAAACATCAACTCCTTTAAGTTTGTTGAAAAAGCCATCAATATTGAAGTAGAAAGACAGATCGACCTAATTGAAGGTGGTGGTACTGTCGTACAGGAAACACGTTTATACGACTCCGATAAAAATGAAACTCGTTCTATGCGCAGTAAAGAAGAAGCTAACGATTATCGTTACTTTCCTGATCCTGATTTATTGCCTGTAGAAATATCAGATGCGTTACGAGCTGAGGTAACAGCCAGTTTACCGGAATTACCCACTGCAAAAAAGCAACGCTTTATAGAACAATATAAACAGGATGTTGAAACAGCAACAACATTGACCTCATCACGACAATTAGCTGATTTTTATGAAGCGGTTGTTAAGTCATCTGGTTGTGAAGCTAAACTTTGTAGCAATTGGATAACTGTTAATTTATTAGGTGCGCTAAATAAAGCAGATATAGACATTAACCAATCTCCTATTGATTCTGAGCAACTAGCAGGGCTTTTAAAACGCATTGATGATAATACAATTTCTGGAAAAATAGCCAAACAAGTTTTTGATGCTTTCTGGGATAGTTCTGCGACCGCCGATGAAATTATTGAAGAAAAAGGACTTAAGCAAATCACTGACAGTGGTGAAATTGAAGCTATTATTGATAAAATTATTGTAGATAACCCACAACAGGTAGAACAATATTTAAGTGGTAAAGATAAAGTTTTTGGCTTTTTTGTGGGTCAAGCGATGAAAGCCACTCAAGGTAAAGCAAACCCTGCTGAGGTCAATAAAATGTTGAAGGATAAACTCAAATAAACCCTAAGGAGCGAGGATTTAATAATATCCTCGCTCCTAATGACAAACTGATCTTAAATACTAATCAACCCTAATTTTATGGTAAAAATAACATCCCTTATTTTAACATTTGTTATTTTTAGTTTACTCATAATTCGGGAAGTATTGTTTGAGGGAGCCGCCCTCCCACCAACTCAATTACCTAAAACGCCTATCATAGATATGCATGTTCATATTGCAGGTTTAGGTTATGGAGAAAGTGGCTGTTTCATTTCGGAGGAAATGAAACAAAGCTATAAGTTTGATTATTATTTAGCTGCTTTTGGCGTTAAGCGAAAAGAATTAAAGTCAGAAGGCGATCAATTACTGGTTCAGAGATTGGCCAAAACAATTGAGGCTTCTGATAAAGTTCATGGGGCTATTGTGTTAGCAATGGATGGTGTAATTAATAATCGCGGTGAGCTGGATAAATCTAAAACTCAAGTTTATATCCCTAACAATTATGTTGCTAAGCAAACTTTAAAACACCCTTCCCTCTACTTTGGTGCTAGCATCAATCCATACCGACATAATTCATTAGCACTATTAGAAAAAGCTAAACACCAAGGTGCTAAGTTAATAAAGTGGATCCCGAATATTCAGCATATTGACCCAGCCGACAAGAAGCTTATTCCTTTTTATAAAAAGATGAAAGCATTAGGTCTTCCGCTACTCAGCCACACTGGACAAGAACGGTCTTTTCATTCAGCAATTGATGAGTACGCCGACCCAAAAAGATTGGAATTACCCCTGTCTCTTGGAGTCACAGTTATCGCTGCTCATATTGCCACAACCGGTGAAACTGAAAATAAAAGCAATTTTCAGCGTATCCTTCCTATGTTTTCTCGCTACCCTAATTTATATGCTGATATTTCTAGCCTTACTCAAATTAATAAACTCGGATATCTTGTTAATGCACTAAAAGACCCACGACTTAAAGGTAGGTTGCTATACGGCAGTGATTTTCCTTTGGTTAATATGGTATTAGTCTCACCTTATTATTTCCCCTTAAATCTTACCCTTAAACAGATGTTTGAAATATCAAGTATTGAAAACCCTTGGGACAGAGATATTATTCTAAAACAAACTTTAGGTGTCCCAACTGAAGTTTTTTCTTCTTCGGCTACAATTTTAAAGATTAGACAATAACTCTTATCTGCCTTATAGAAGCTCTTGTGTAAAAGTTATTCTTTTAACTCTTTGCTTCCACAAAAATCCAACTGTTTCCATGCTTCAAATAAAACAACGGATACAGTATTGGAAAGATTTAAACTTCTACTTTCTGGCTTCATAGGTAAATAAAGCTTTAGCTGTTGACCGTGCTGATTAAGAAACTCATCAGGAAGGCCACGCGTTTCTGGCCCAAATAATAGCGCATCCCGTTCCTGATAAGAAACATCGACATAATTTCGAGTTCCTTTTGTAGTTAATGCAAAGATTCTATTTGGCTGTATTTTATGCACATAATCCTCTATCGAAGCATATTGGTGTACATTGACCCATTCATGATAATCCAACCCTGCACGACGTAATTTTTTATCATCAAAATCAAATCCTAAAGGGTGAATTAAATGCAACTGCGCGCCTGTATTGGCGCACAATCTTATAATATTACCTGTATTAGCTGGAATCTCCGGCTCAAATAATACGATGTCGAGCATTTATTTTTTTACTTTAATCGTGGATAGTCCCCAGATATTATCAGCATATTCAGAAATTGTCCTATCAGTTGAAAATTTCGCGCTGGATGCAGTGTTATAAATACTCATTTTAGTCCAATGTTCTTTATCACTATAGGCTTCGCTCACTCGTTGCTGTGCATCCACAAAACTACGGAAATCTGCAATTGTCATCCACGGGTCATGTGGACTTTTGAGTGCACCAAGAATATCATCAAAAATTCCTTGTTCAAACTGATTAAAATGACCACACTCTAGCAAGTTTATAACCTCCCTAAGGTCACTATCTTTTTCAATCATTTCACAAGGGTTATAGTGAGATTTTAACGCCTGAACTTCTGTTTCATCTAGACCAAACAAGAAGAAGTTCTCTTCTCCTACTTCTTCTCTAATCTCAATGTTTGCACCATCTAATGTTCCAATAGTGATAGCACCGTTCATCATAAACTTCATATTTCCAGTGCCGGATGCTTCTTTTCCTGCAGTTGAAATTTGCTCAGATAAATCAGCCCCTGTACAAATTTTTTCCATTGCAGAAACGCGATAATTAGGTAAAAAGACTAACTTTAGTTTATCTCCTACATCAGGATCATGATTAATAACATTCGCCACATTATTAATCAGCTTAATTGTTTTCTTTGCCATCACATACCCTGGCGCAGCTTTACCTCCAATTAATACACAGCGAGAGACCCAGTTTTTAGTATCCCCTCGTTTAATTCTGTTATATAAATGGATCACATGTAAAACATTTAATATTTGACGCTTGTATTCATGAATCCTTTTGACTTGCACATCAAACAACGCATCTACACTAAGACCTAAATCAACACCCAACTCTTGTGTTTTATAGTCAATTAACTGTTGTTTACTAGACTGTTGCAATGCAAACCACTTTTTTCTAAATGCTGGTTTATCGGCATAAGGCTTTAGTTTTTCTAACTGAGATAAATCCGTAACCCAACCATCACCAATAGTTTTTGTAATTAATTCTGCTAAATCAGGGTTACACGCAGCAAGCCAACGCCTAGGTGTCACCCCATTGGTTTTATTGTTAAATTTTTCTGGCCACAATTGATAAAAATCATTGAACAATCCATCCCGTAATAACTGTGAATGCAATTCTGCAACACCATTAACAGAAAAACTACCCACAATTGCCAAATAGGCCATCCTTACTTGCTTATCCTGGCCCTCTTCAATAATTGACATTCTAGCCAAATACTCTGTTTTTCCAGGCCAATGTTCAGAAACCTCAGTTAAAAATCGTGCATTAATCTCGAAAATAATTTCCATAACACGTGGCAACAAGTATTGCATTAGTCCTACAGACCATTTCTCTAAAGCTTCTGGTAACAAGGTATGATTTGTATATGCCATGGTCTTACCTGTAATTTCCCATGCATCATCCCAGTTTAAGCCATGCTCATCCATTAATAATCGCATAAGTTCAGCTACTGATATACTTGGATGTGTATCATTTAACTGAAAGCAGTTTTTTTCAGCAAAATGCGTAAAATCAGCACCATGACGACCCACCCAATTTGCGACAACATCCTGCAAACTTGCAGACGCTAGCAAATATTGTTGCTGCAACCGTAAAACTTTACCGTTTTCATTGGCATCATTTGGATATAACACCATGGTAATATTTTCAGCCGTATTTTTTTCAGCAACCGCTTCTGCATATTCGCCTGCGTTAAATTCTTGTAAATTGAACTCTTCGGTTGCTTCAGATTTCCATAATCGTAACGTATTAACTGTTCCATTTTGATAACCTGGGATTGGTGTATCATAAGGAACTGCCAATACATCATTGGTATTCACCCAGCTAACAATCTCTTGCCCATTTGCATCAGTGTGTCTTTCTGTATGTCCACCAAACTTAATTCGCACTGTATATTCTGGACGTTCAATTTCCCATACATTTCCATTACGTAACCAATGATCTGGTTTTTCTATCTGCTCGCCATTATCTATAGCTTGAGTAAACATTCCATATTCATAACGTAAGCCATATCCTGTAACGGGTAATTGTAGTGTTGCACAACTATCAATAAAACAAGCAGCTAATCTCCCTAGCCCTCCATTTCCTAAGCCTGCATCTGGTTCACTATCAATCAGTTCTTCCATATCCAAGCCAAGATCGAACAGTGCCTTCTCCACCGTATTTGTAATACCCAGATTTAACATGGCATTACTCAAAGCTCTACCCATCAAAAATTCCATTGAAATATAGAACGCTTTTTTACAATCTTGCTCTTTATAAGTGTTGTAAGTTTGTTTCCAACGCTCAATTAACCTATCACTAACTGCTAAAGACAACGCTTCATAAGCATAATGTGGCGAACGACATGCAGCATCTCTGCCTAATCGATGGCTGTAATATTTTTTAAAATCAGCAACAAAATCCTTTTTATCCATTCCTAAATCAGGAAGAGTGGTGATATTTGCTTTGGGTTTACTTTTTTCAAAGATTCTATTGGGCATATTTTTACCGTTATTAATTGTTTAATGATTTGTGGATAGCTAAAATCTAACTAAAATAAAGCAAACTTGATTTATATGCAAAGTACAACTGTTAAAATGAGAACACAATCGCATGAAATATAAACTATTTCGTTTCAGTTACTTTCATTCTTAATTATGATTTATTTTTCGCGCAATGACTTTAAAGCTAGGAAGATGAAGACTTTGAACTTAATGAACATAAAAAATCGTCAATCAAGTCCAAAGCTATAAAACTAACACAAAAGCTAAGTCAACTTACCATGACATTGTTTATATTTCTTTCCAGAACCACAAGGACAAGGACTATTTCGACCTACTTTCTCCCCATCTCTGACAAAGGGTTGCTCTGCTTCTACCGACTCATTAGGTTCTTGTATAGCCTGAGCCTCTGAAACTTCCGTAGCAGAACTTGCCTCAGCATGCTCAAAACTCATTTCTTGTGGTTCTTGTCTTTGCTCATCAATTGCATCTGCATCTTCTTCTTGAGCCACTTGCACTTTAGCTAGAATACCTACCACTTCATATTTAATATGATCCAGCAAGCTAGTAAACATATCAAATGATTCACGTTTATATTCCTGCTTTGGATCCTTTTGAGCATATCCTCTAAAGTGAATACCCTGACGTAATGAGTCCATTGATGCTAAATGTTCTTTCCAGCTATTGTCTAACACTTGCAACATAACTGATTTCTCAAAATGTTGCATAACTTCTAGCGTTGATTTTTCTTTCTTATCATTACTACTTTGTTCTAAGGCATCAACCACAAAATTTCGTAAATCTTGCTCTTGAAAAGAACTATTATTATCTAGCTTTTCCTGCAACGCCAGATCTAAAAGATATTCGTCAGAAAGATGCTCTTCAAGCCCGTGAATATCCCACTGCTCTTCCATAGTTTTAGCAGGAATATATTTAGTGATAACATCATTTAGAACATCTGAGCGAATATCTGTAATCATTTCGCTAATACTATCAGCAGCCATTAAATCATTTCGATGCTCATAGACCACTTTTCTTTGATCATTCGCGACATCGTCATATGCTAATATTTCTTTACGCACATCAAAATTCCTACCCTCTACTTTGGTTTGTGCATTTTCAATTGCTCTTGTTACCCAAGGGTGCTCAATAGCCTCTCCTTCTTCCATCCCTAGAGATTTCATTAATTTTGAAACACGCTCAGAAGCAAAAATACGCATCAAGTCATCTTCTAATGACAAAAAAAACCTTGTTGACCCAGGATCACCTTGTCGACCCGAACGCCCTCTTAATTGATTGTCTATTCTGCGAGATTCATGCCTTTCAGAACCTATCACATGTAAACCACCACTATTCAACACTTTTTGATGCCTATCTAACCATGCTCCACGAATTTTTTCTTTCTCTGCTATTATAGCTTCCTCACCTAAAGCTTTTAGTTCAGCTTCAAGGTTTCCACCTAATACAATATCAGTACCACGCCCTGCCATATTAGTTGCAATGGTTACCTGACCAGGCATCCCTGCATTTTCTACAATATGAGCTTCTCGTTCATGCTGCTTTGCATTCAAAACTTCATGCTTAATATTTTGCTTATTTAAAAGTTGAGAGATAATCTCTGAATTTTCAATGGAGGTAGTACCCACTAAAACAGGTTGCCCACGCTGAGCACAGTCCTTAATATCTTCTACAACTGCAAGATATTTTTCTCCCTTGGTCAGATAAATCAAATCCCCATTATCTTTCCGTATCATCTCTCTATGAGTTGGAATAACCACAACTTCCAATCCATAGATTTTATTTAATTCAAATGCCTCAGTATCAGCAGTCCCTGTCATACCTGACAGCTTTTCATATAAGCGAAAGTAATTTTGAAAAGTAATAGATGCCAGGGTCTGGTTTTCATTTTGAACTTTTACATTTTCTTTTGCTTCTACCGCTTGATGCAGTCCATCAGACCATCGTCTGCCGGTCATCATTCTGCCAGTGAATTCATCAACTATAATGACTTCATCATTTCTGACTACATAATCAACATCTTTTTGGAATAATGCATGGGCTCGCAATGACGCATTTAAGTAATGCATTAGTCGAATATTTGCAGCGTCATACAGAGTAGCACCCTCGTCCATCATACCGTGCTCAACCATAAGTTGCTCTATACGCTCATGCCCTTCTTCTGTTAAATGAATTTGTTTGCTTTTTTCATCGACCAAATAATCGCCAGGCATTCTTTCTTGTTCATCTTTATCTTCGACAATTTCCTGTGCAGTTAAAAATGGCACAATTTTATTGGCTTTAAGATAAACCTCAGTTCCTTCTTCAGTGGGTCCTGAAATAATGAGTGGCGTTCTAGCTTCATCAATCAAAATTGAATCTACTTCATCAATAATGGCAAAATTCAATTCACGCTGAACTTTTTGCTCCAGACTGAATGCCATGTTATCTCGCAAATAATCAAAGCCAAATTCATTATTAGTTCCATAGGTAATATCTGCTGCGTACGCTTCTTTACGCTGTGGATGATCTAGATCACTAACAATCACACCCACGGTCAAACCTAAAAATGAATAAAGTTTCCCCATCCATTCGGCATCCCTAGCAGCCAAATAATCATTCACTGTAACAATATGTACACCTTTACTCGGCAAAGCGTTCAAGTAAGCCGCCAATGTTGCCATCAGGGTTTTTCCTTCCCCTGTTTTCATCTCGGCAATTTTGCCATCATTTAGGATCATGCCGCCAATCATCTGCACATCATAATGTTCCATTCCAAAAACACGTGATGATCCTTCTTTAACTAAAGCAAAAGCTTCAGGAATTAACACGTCAAGTTTTGCACCTTGTTCAAGTCGATGACGAAATTCCTGTGTTTTTGCTTTTATTTCATCGTCTGATAGATTTTTAAATTTAGCAGCGAAAGCATTAATTTTATCAACCAATGCACGCTTTTTCTTAACGTTCCTATCATTACGAGTTCCAACTATTACTTTGACCAGCTTACCCAGCATGCTTTTTTTCCGGTGAAATTTAGTAAAAAAATTGATTCAAAACTCATTATTATATACTGTATACAGAGATTGATACCAGAGATACTTCTCTTGTTCACTGATACGAATTTAAGAATGTGTGTTTTTGTCAAAATCATAACGCTGGAACGGGCGTATAGGATAGCTACGCATCAATTTAGAAGTAATTTACAGGAAATAATTAACTAACTGAAACTTCATCTAAATTACGCAAAGTATAGACAAAAAAATAGCTTAAGGACTGAGGATTTAATAACTTCCGGAAGTTTAGCGCAGAATTATGGTTTCACAGAGACGCCAATAAAATAGGCACATAGCACAAGCTACATAACTATTTTATTGGCACTTCTGTAGATTCATCAGGCAAGTCAAAATCTGGAAGTTATTGAATCTTTAGTCCTAAGCAAAAACTCCAAGCTATTTTTCATATTCCTTGAACACGCAAAGTCTATAGAAAATACTTTTTATAACTTAGAGGTTTAAAGATTTGAAATTTTTATTTTAACAAATATAGACTACAAATTGTGATAGCCAGTTTCTTCGTGCAAAACGATATCCAGACCTACAACCTCTTCTTCTTCCGTCACACGTAAACCAATCAATAAATCAATGATTTTCAAAATAATATAGCTAAAAATTGCACTCCAACCTATTGTTACCACAACTGCTAGCGCCTGAACTCCAACTTGATCAGCTATTGACACCCCTTCTGCCAACCCTAGCCCTCCAAAGCTACTTGCAGCAAAAACCCCTGTCAATAATGAACCGGTAATACCACCAATACCATGAACAGGAAAAACATCCAATGAATCATCTATTTTTAATACCCGTTTTATATATTGAGTCGCGTAAAAACAGACGACCCCAGCAGTAGCTCCTATTACCAATGCTCCTATAGGCCCAACAAAACCCGAGGCGGGTGTAATAGTCCCTAAACCAGCCACCATTCCGGTAACAATTCCTAACACACTAGGCTTGCCAAACTTTATCCATTCTATAACCATCCAGGCTAGTGAACCTGCTGAAGCGCCGATATGTGTCACTAGCATTGCCATTCCAGCAGAACCATCTGCTGTTAATGCACTACCCGCATTAAAACCAAACCAACCAACCCATAGCATACCGGCGCCTGTCACCACCATTGTCATATTATGCGGAGGCATTGCTGTAGTAGGAAAACCTTTTCTTTTACCCAAAACCAATGCTGTTACCAATGCCGCAACACCCGCATTAACATGAATAACAATTCCACCAGCAAAATCCATAACACCAAGGTCTGCCAACCAACCACCACCCCAAACCCAGTGACAAATCGGCATGTACACAAGAATCAACCATAAAGCACTAAACCAGAGCATGGCAGAAAACTTCATCCTTTCTGCAAAACTGCCAACTATCAATGCAGGTGTAATAATGGCAAATGTCATTTGAAACATAAAAAAAACGGTTTCCGGTATGTCTCCTGTTAAACTATCTGGCGTTAAATCTAGCATGAAAACCTTAGATGCACCGCCAATAAATTTCTGCACCTCACCGCCATCTGCAAAAATAAAACTGTAAACACCGACTAACCATAAAATCGAAACAATACAAGTGATAGCAAAACACTGCATTAGTACTGACAATACGTTTTTACTCCTGACCAATCCAGAATAGAATAAAGACAAGCCAGGTAAAGTCATAAACAAAACCAATGCTGTGGATGTTAATATCCAGGCAGTATTTGCCTGATTTAATTCTTCTGCATTTGCAATATTCGGCAACAATAACAAGCATAGAATTAATTTATAATTATTATTCATTTTACTATCCCTAAAAATTAAATCGCATCAGGCCCTGTTTCACCCGTTCTAATCCTTATTACCTGCTCCAGATTAGAAACAAATATTTTTCCATCACCAATTTTTCCTGTGTTTGCGGCACTGATTATTGCCTCAACCGCCTTCTCAAGAATATCTTCAGCCACAGCTATTTCTAATTTAACTTTCGGCAAAAAGTCAACCACATATTCTGCTCCTCGATAAAGCTCTGTATGCCCCTTTTGACGACCAAAGCCTTTAACTTCTGTCGCCGTTACACCTGCAACACCTATTTCAGACAAGGCATCTCTAACATCATCCATTTTGAACGGTTTTATTATTGCTGTTATTAATTTCATATTATTCTCTGATCCTGTTGATATATTACGAGTCTGTCGAAGATATTGCACCACTCGCAACCACAAATGCACCAAAATATTATTACCAACCTATTTTGGCACTGAATTAGTGCAACACTAATATAACAAATCTTTTTTTTAAAGCAAAAAAACGGATGCATTTGCATCCGTTTTCATTCCCATCTAAATAATCCAGAATTCGAGATCATCTTTTTTACCCCTTACTGCTATCAGTAAACTCAGGGTACGCTTCCATTCCACATTCAGAAAAATCAACTCCATGATATTCGTCTTCTTCACTAACCCGAATACCCATAACCAACTTGATAATAAACCAGGTGATTAAACTTGCACAAAAAACAAACCCTCCAATAGTCACAATACCTATTAATTGAGCCTTTAGCGATGCCTCGGGGTTTGTAATACAAACAGCCAGTAACCCCCATATTCCAACCACTCCGTGAACAGAAGTAGCACCAACTGGATCATCAAGCTTTAACTTATCAATTAAAACAATTGAAAATACTACGATCAAACCACCAATCGCTCCAATCGCTGTTGCCCATAGAGGTGTCGGCGTTAATGGCTCAGCCGTAATTGCAACCAAACCCGCTAAAGCGCCATTTAAAGTCATTGATAAATCTGCTTTACCAAACATCATCTGTGCTGTTACTAAAGCGGCTATAACCCCTCCTGCTGCTGCTGCATTTGTGTTAACAAAGACCATCGCCACAGCATTTGCCTCGCCCACATCAGAGAGTTTTAGCTCCGAACCACCATTAAAACCGAACCAACCCAACCACAATATAAAAGTTCCTAATGTAGCTAAAGGCATATTACATCCAGGAATAGGATGAATCTCACCATTTTCACCATATTTACCTTTACGAGCACCCAGCAAAAGAACACCTGCAACTGCAGCAGTTGCACCACACAAATGCACTACACCAGAACCTGCAAAATCAAGAAAACCTAATTCGTCCAGAAAACCACCACCCCATTTCCAATAACCTTGCAAAGGATAAATAAAACCAGTCATCACGACTGCAAAAGCTAAAAATGCCCACAATTTCATCCGCTCGGCAACTGCACCAGAAACAATTGACATTGCCGTTGCAACAAAAACCACTTGAAAAAAGAAATCAGACAAACTTGAATAATACGTTTCACCTTTACTAGCCAGTACTTTTTCAACCGTATGGTCTTCACCTAATAAAAAACTTATACCTGGCCAGATACTATTTACTGCCTCAGCTGGATACATAATGTTATAACCGCAGAGCATATACATCACACAAGCAATTGCAAATAAAGCAATATTTTTAGTTAATATTTCTGTCGTATTTTTTGCCCGAACCAACCCCGCCTCAAGCATGGAAAAACCTGCGGCCATCCACATTACCAATGCTCCACTCATTAAAAAGTAGAACGTATCGAGCGCATAACTCAACTCTGCTATTTTATTTAAAGCTTCCACGTAGTCACCTCTCTCATTGTCTAATTATTATTTATAAAGCTTCTTCACCCGTTTCGCCGGTCCTTATACGGACGACCTGCTCCAGGTTAGAAACAAAGATTTTTCCATCACCTATTTTTCCCGTATTCGCTGCTTTTGCTATTGCCTCTACAGCCTGCTCGACCAACCCATCTCCTACAGCAACTTCAATTTTGGCTTTCGGTAGAAAATCGACAACATATTCAGCACCTCGATACAGCTCGGTATGGCCTTTTTGCCGACCAAAACCTTTCACCTCGGTCACTGTAATCCCAGAAACACCAATATCTGTAAGCACTTCTCGCACGTCATCTAATTTAAAGGGCTTAACAATTGCGGTTATTAATTTCATAAACATCCTCTATGCAATGATAAATTGAACTACAAAGCCAATAACAAAGCATATAGTGTGCCAATGGTTATTATGCAAAGAAACAATTAGCTAAATTTAGATAAGTACTCAATACCACCTTTTAATTTAACTTATTAAAAAATATAATTAAATTCTTTTTTAACTCGCCATTAATTTTAGCAAGACATTCATTCCCACCCTCATTAAATATAATGGATTAAATTATTCAACCAACCCACTTTCAAGCACGACTAGAGCTGACTTACTTTAGATTACTATGTTTTTCTGTCTTTCCACAAAAAACATATTTTATTTCCTGATTACCCATAAGCTTCCGCTACTTTAGCTGGCTATTTATAAGTCATTGAAAAACATATATAAATTATAATATGAATATTCAAGTTCAATTTCCTGCTTCATTTAGCTTGTAGAATAACTTTTATTTTCATGGTGTTACCTATTGCTTCTTAAAATAGCGGAAGCTTATGGGTAATCAGGTTTTATTTTGATAGTTGAAATTAACCCCCATTAGAATTTCTTTTTTAAGTCTAAT
>CAZZIX010000032.1:11477-16788 GCA_964654345.1 uncultured Methylomarinum sp. | reverse complement strand
TTACTTATACACAACTTACTCTTCAGAATAAAAACAACTTTACTAAAACTAAAGACTATGTTTATCTTCAAAAAAACATCATCAACATATTGTTTTTGAATGAACACTAAAAAATCAGAAATATCTACTATTTATTATAAACCCTAGTTAAAAACGGCTTGTTACCCAATTATAAACAGACTTATCCACAGGAAATAACCGAACAACTTGAAGATTTATTTATTAAAAATTATCTTTCAGTTGTCGAATTTTTCTAAAAATATCTATCGCAGGCATACTAACCATATCAACCGACTGCTGCAAAGCAAGACTATCTTCTCTTAAGAATGGGTTTGTCATCAATTCCTGTTCTAATAAACTTGGAATAGTTGCCTTATTATCCGCTCGCAGATTATTAACTTCCTCTATTCTGTAGCTTAGCTGCTTATTATCTGGCTCAAGGGTTAAGGCAAACTGACTATTTGCTTGAGTGTATTCATTTGCGCAGTATATTTTTGTTTGTTTTGGAAGACTTTTTAAGTGCTGTAGAGAGTGCCACATTTGTTCTGCTGTGCCTTCAAATAATCGACCGCAGCCCATTGAAAATAAAGTATCACCACAGAATAATGCATCACTATCAGCAAAATAATAGACAATATGTCCAAGCGTATGACCTGGTGTTTCAATTACTTTAGCAATTTGATTCCCTAGTTTTACTTCATCCCCTTGTTTAAGCTTTATATCAATCCCTGGTATTCTTTTTTGGTCTTTCTCAAAGCCAATGATTTGACAGTCTGTCTGTTTTTTTAATTCCAGATTTGCACCGACATGATCGGAATGATGATGGGTATTTAGGATATAGTTTAGCCTCCAGCCATTACTATTTAATAGATCAAGCACCGGCTGGGCAATAGCAGGATCAACAACTGCTGTTTCTTTTGAATTTGGTTCGTGGATAATATAAATGTAATTATCAGTTAAAACCGGTAATTGTATAATTTCTAACATTTATTCCCAGAAAAAGAGTTAGGTAGAGCTGTGATTAAATATGAAGTAAGGAATTAGTAGATTGGGCTAACAGCTCTATCGTTAACCCAACATCTTTAGCAAAAGTAGTTGTGTTGAGTTGCAAAAAAAACGGCAGCCCAACCTACGCAATCTAAATTTTTCTTATCCACATTTAATCGAAACCAACAGTAAAAAAACATCTTAACCAGCTGGTTTTGGTCTCATATGAGGAAAAAGTAAAACATCTCTGATTGATGGTGCATTGGTAAATAACATAACTAAGCGATCTATACCAATTCCTTCTCCGGCTGTAGGAGGCATTCCATGTTCTAACGCAACAATATAATCAGCATCAAAATGCATGGCTTCATGATCGCCTGCCTCTTTTTCTTCTACCTGTTTTTGAAAGCGTTCAGCTTGATCTTCTGCATCGTTCAGCTCAGTAAAACCATTAGCTATCTCGCGACCACCAACAAAAAACTCAAAGCGATCTGTTACATGTGGATCATCATTATTTCTTTTTGCTAAAGGTGATACTTCTACTGGATAAGCAGTAATAAAGGTTGGATTGATTAAACGATGCTCAACTGTTTTTTCAAAAATTTCAATTTGAACTTTGCCTAATCCATATCCCTCTTTTATTGGTATGTGTAAATTTTCTGCGACTTTAACAGCAGAATCATGATTACCAATATCATTAATCGTTAAATCGGTATTGAAGTGCAAAATAGATTCAACAACGGTCATTCTGTCAAAGGGTTTTCCAAAATCAAATTCATGTTCTTGATATTTAACAACTGTACTGCCTACTACATTTTCAGCTAACCCTTTTAGCATAGCCTCAGTTAAGTCCATTAATTCACCATATTCTGCATACGCTTGGTAAAATTCAAGCATCGTAAACTCTGGATTATGGCGTGAGGATAAGCCTTCATTACGAAAATTTCGGTTAATTTCAAACACACGCTCAAACCCACCGACAACAAGCCTTTTTAAATAAAGTTCAGGTGCAATGCGTAGATATAACCCCATATCTAAAGCGTTATGATGCGTTTCAAAAGGACGAGCTGTAGCACCACCTGGAATTGCTTGCATCATCGGGGTTTCAACTTCTAAAAATTTTCTTTCTGTCAAAAATTGACGAATGTAAGCAACAATTTGAGAGCGAATTAAAAAAGTCTTACGTGACTCATCATTCATAATTAAATCCAGATAACGCTGTCTGTATTTAATTTCTTGATCGACTACTCCATGGAATTTCTCCGGTAATGGGCGTAAGGCTTTGGTTAATAAACGGATATCATCTACTCTAACACTTAGCTCTCCTACTTTCGTTTTAAACAGCACACCTTCTGCACCGATAATATCGCCAATATCCCATTTTTTAAATTGTTCATTATAGAAACTTTCTGGCAAAGTATCTCGGGTAACATAGAGCTGCATTTTCCCCGACATATCTTGTATGTGGCAAAAACTGGCTTTACCCATAATTCTTCGGGTCATGATTCGACCAGCAATTTTAACCCGAACAGGCTGTTCCTCTAATTGTTCAGTGGTCTTTTCTCCATATTCTGCTAACAACTCCCCACTAACAACATTACGACGAAAGTCGGTTGGAAATGCTATTCCATTTTCACGTATTGCATCAAGCTTGCTGCGGCGTTGTTTAATTTGTTCTTGTTCGTCTTGCTGGTTTTCTGACATATTTTTTTGAGTGATTTTTCTTTGTAATATTATTCGTTAATAGATTTACTCTTAGAACAGGTTTTTACAATCCGCTTTTTAAACTAGCTTCCATAAACTGGTTTAAATCACCATCTAATACGGCTTGTGTATTTCCTGTTTCAACATTAGTTCTTAAATCTTTAATTCTTGATTGGTCAAGAACATAAGACCTGATTTGGCTGCCCCAACCAATATCTGATTTACTATCTTCAACTGATTGTTGTGACTCTGATCGTTTAAGTAATTCCATCTCATACAATTTTGATTTTAATTGCTTCATGCAAGAAGCTTTATTTTTGTGCTGAGAACGGTCATTTTGACATTGCACAACTATACCTGATGGTTCGTGAGTAATTCGTACTGCTGATTCAGTTTTATTCACATGTTGTCCACCTGCCCCACTCGCACGATAAACATCAGTTCGTAAATCAGCAGGATTTATATCAATATCAATATCATCGTCAATTTCAGGACTGACAAATACAGAGGCAAATGAAGTATGTCTTCTACTACCCGAATCAAAAGGTGACTTTCTAACTAAACGGTGAACTCCAGTTTCAGTACGTAACCATCCATAGGCATAATCACCTTCAAATTTTATGGTCGCACTTTTGATTCCAGCAACCTCACCTTGTGATTCTTCTAATAATTCAGTTTTAAACCCATTACTCTCTCCCCAGCGCAAATACATTCGTTCGATCATTGAAGCCCAATCTTGTGCTTCCGTTCCACCAGAGCCGGACTGAACATCCAGGAAAGCGTTGTTAGCATCCATTTCGCCAGAAAACATACGTCTAAACTCTAATTCAGCGACTTGTTTTTCAAAAACCTGTATATCTTCTGCGACTAAGTCTATAGATTCCTCATCATTTTCTTCGACTGCCATTTCTAGTAATTCAGAAGCATCTGATAGACCCGTTTCTAAATCGTTAATTGTATTGACAATACCTTCTAAAATTCCACGCTCTTTTCCTAATGCTTGAGCGCGATCCGGATCATTCCAGACGTCTGGATCTTCGAGTTCTCTTAAAACCTCAATAAGACGCTCATTTTTTATTTCAAAATCAAGATAATCTTTAAGGGCATTACCTCGGTTTCCTAAATCTGAGATAGCATTTTTGATTGGATTAATTTCTTGCATAAATGTTTATCTGTTGAACAAAGCTAAAACCTCCAAGGCTTAACCTGTGTTTAATTATCAATGATGATTATAACAGACCAATACCTTAGCTTTCTTTGAATTATATTTCGCACGGCCACGGATGGACAATTTAAAGCGAGTTGATTTTTGTCGATAGCATCCCTAGTAAATCCCCCACTTTTCTTGATGCGAACCATGTTCTCCAGGGTAAAAAAAATATTTTGCCCTCACAAATCCTAAAAGCTCAGAAAATACAGTTCTTGCACCAAGACTAGTTTTCCACCACTGCCGTAATTTAAATCCATTAGGAGGAGCTGAAATAATGCCGATTTGAACTTGATCAGAAAAAGCCATTTTATAGAGTAAATGTGATCTTCGTGCATGTACATTATCAGAAAACACATCCATGGAGACTAAGCCATTTTCATTGGCGACAAACCATTCACGAACCATCACTGCACTTAAAAACGTACGATTTTGTGCTGATGCCGGTGCGGGAACTACATTAAGCTGAGATTTATCAAATCCTTGTTTCCGTATAAAAGCCGCAGCTGATTCAGCATGAGTTTTATAGTCTGATTTGAGTTGACCTATAATAGGTCCTCCCGTAGTAATAAGTGCTTTATAGCTACCTTTTTTATAAATCTTCAAAGCATGTAATAGACTGATCTGGTCGACCCAACCTTCTACAACCAAGTATCTACCAGCAATAGGTTTGTTCACAGCTAAAAATGTTGCAACATTTCTAATTACAAAAAAGGAAAACATGGTAAGAACTACCGCTATAACACAAAAACCAAACAAAGTTGGTAACCAAATCTGCCTTTGCTTAAAAAGAGTTGGAGTATGCAATTATTTGCCTAGTCTTGTTATTACTGAGTGTTTTGCTTCTGCTTCGATAAAAATTCGTTTAACACTGGGGTATTGAGTCTTAATTCTTTTAGATAGCTGCTTTATCACTTTTTCTATATCATCTGCTTTTGCAGAATTAGCGAAAGTTGCACTCAGGTTTAATAAAATGTAATCTGGCCCCATATGCATTGTTAAGACTTCGTTAACATTCTCAACCTTATCATTAGATAATACAATCTTCTTAATTTTATTATTAATTGCTTGGTCTGCTCCTTCACCAATAAGCAACCCTTTTGTTTCTATCGCCAGCCAAATTGCAGTGCCTGCTAAAATGCAGCCAATAATCACCGAAGCAACCCCATCAAATTCCATGATACCCGTTGATTGAGAAAGATAAACACCTAATAGAGCAACAAACAAACCAATGGTTGCTGCAAAATCTTCAAATAACACAACAAATAAAGAAGGGTCTTTACTTTGTTGTATTGCTTCAAAATACCCCCAATTTCCTTTCACTTTAACAAATTGTTTAAATGCTATTGTAAAGGACGCACCTTCAAAAATTATCGCCAGAATTAAGACAACATAGTTAATCATTGGATTAGC
>CAZZIX010000032.1:0-11377 GCA_964654345.1 uncultured Methylomarinum sp. | reverse complement strand
ATTATGCCGGATAACGCTATCGCTCATCCAACTTACGGGTTACCCAGCCATATTCATTAATCCCAGCGATCATCTCTAACTTGCAATTGTCCATTCTCAACGCGCACGGGAAAAGCGTCAACATTTTCATAAGCAGGGGCGCATTTTACCTCCCCAGTTTTTACACAAAACCTAGCACCATGTCGTGGGCAAATTATTTCGTCACCTTCTAGTATACCGCTCGCTATTTCTGCTCCATCATGCGTACAGACATCTTCAATCGCGTAAAATTGTCCATCAATTTTAAAAATGGCAACGTCTGTTCCGTCAACATCTACTATAATATTTTCTTTATCTGCTAATGCATTGGCATCACAAATATCAATCCAATCTGTCATTTTAGTTTTTTAAATAAACATCATATCTAAGTAATTTTCCGCTGAAACTATCACTTGGTTTACCCGCTAATGGCTCTGCATAATTAGGGCTTTTAACAACGACTCTTTTTGTTGCTGTTTGAAATGCCTTGGCAAAAAGTTGTTCTTTATCCTCATCATCACCTAATAAATCACGTAAAACCGTCATTGATTTTTTAGCTAATGCTGATTTTTTTCGTTTAGGAGGAAACATGGGGTCTATATAAATGCAGTCTGGTTTTTCAACTAAGGTTGATAACACTGTTATTGCATTGCCAAAGATTAATTCAGGTACTTTGAGCGAACGATTTTTTACCCAGTCCTGTTCCGCTAGTCGTTTAAACCCATCAGCTAATAATTCGACCATTATGGGTGATCTTTCTACACATCGCAGATCATAGCCCATGCGAAAAATATGTAAGCTATCTTGCCCCCAGCCTGTTGTTGCATCTACAATCGTGGTGGTTTTTCGTCCTAATGCTTGAGCTAATACGCCTTTTTTGGGTGCAGGCCATGAGTGCTGTTCACCTGGCCGTGGGGAAATTTCAACCGCTAAGCCCCCTTTTTTTAACTGCTCTCGATCCAGTAGTTTTAAACAGCCATCGCGCCAAATTAAAAAAAACAGTTCTAGAATTTCTTCTGTTACAGCTTGATATATAGGGACTTCAAGTCTTTCGGCCAACTTCTTATAGTCATTTAGCTCACCTCGTCCTTGGTATAATACAGCAAGTTTCCCTTCATAGATAAAGCGAGCCACTATGGATAGTTACTCAGTTGAAATAGACTCTTTTTCATTTTTTAACGCGGCATCTAATGTGTGCCAGGCTAAAGTAGCACATTTTACACGGGCAGGATATTCTCTAACGCCAGCTAAAACAGCTAATTTCCCAATGGCTTCGAGATCAATATTTTCTTCTTTACCTGTGGTCATTTCATGAAACTGCTTGAATAATGCTTCTGCCTCTGCTTCTGTTTTTCCTTTTACAATTTCAGTCATTAATGAAACGGATGCAGTTGAAATCGCACAGCCTGAACCTTGAAAGCTGGCATCAATAATTTTATCACCTTCCATTTTTAAAAATAAGGTCAAGCGATCACCACATAAAGGGTTAAACCCTTCTACTTGACGATCCGCATTTTCCATCACCCTAAAATTACGTGGATTTCTATTATGATCAAAAATAACTTCTTGGTAAAGATCACGTAAATCATCAAACATTAGCCAAACACCTCTATAAGTTGTTCTATTCCATCGATTAAAACATCAATTTCCTGTTTTGTATTATACATGGCAAACGATGCTCTTGCGGTGGCAGGCACTTCAAAAAAATCCATCACCGGCATCGCACAATGATGTCCTGCTCTAACAGCTATTCCTAAACTATCAAGCATGGTGCCAATATCATGCGGATGAATTTTATCTAAAACAAAGGATAAAATCGCACCTTTATCAGTCGCTTCTCCAATAATTTTTAAGCCTTTAACTTGTTGTGCTTTTTCAGTCGCATAGCCTAATAACTCAGCTTCATAAGCGGCAATATTATCCATGCCTATTTCTGTTAGATAATCAATCGCAGCGCCTAAGCCAACAACATCAGCAATACTGGGTGTACCTGCTTCAAATTTGTAGGGAAGTGTATTATATTCAGTTTTTTCAAACGTCACTTTTCGAATCATATCACCTCCACCTTGATAGGGAGGCATAGCTTCTAATAAGGCTTGTTTACCATATAGGACTCCAATACCTGAGGGAGCATAGAGCTTGTGTCCTGAAAATACATAAAAATCACAATCCAATGCCTGAACATCAACGGATAGATGAGGGATAGCTTGAGCACCATCCAGTAAAACTGGGATATTTTTAGCTTTCGCAGCGGCAATGATTTTTTTAACTGGATTAACAGTGCCTAGTGCGTTAGACATATGCACCACGGAGATTAGTTTAGTTTTATCATTGATAAGTTTTTCAAATTCTGGATAAATAAGTTCACCCTGTAAATTAATAGGAGCTACTTTTAATATCGCACCCGTTTCTTCACACAGCATTTGCCAAGGCACAATATTGGAATGGTGTTCCATTGCTGTAATGATAATTTCGTCACCTTTTTTGATATTCGCTTTACCAAAAGTCTGGGCCACTAGGTTTATCGCCTCGGTCGCACCTCTAACAAAAATAATTTCTTTGGTACTCGCTGCATTAATAAAGTCTTTAACTTTTTCTCTTGCACCTTCGTAACGGTCTGTTGCTTTTATGCTTAGTGTATGCACGCCTCGATGAACATTGGCATATTCATGGCTATAAAGGTGTGAAATGCTGTCAATGACAGCTTGTGGTTTTTGACAAGTCGCAGCATTATCCAAATAAACCAAGGGTTTATTTCGGATTTTTTCTTTCAATATAGGAAAGTCAGCACGAATTTTTTCTACAGGAAATGTTGTCATCTTTTTTGTGTTATTTCTGAAATAGTTGCTAATTTTAAAGTAGCGTATTATATTTAAATTTAAGTTAATCTAATGTTGATCTTGTGATGTCAAAATCTAATGAAATCTTTTTTAAAAAACATTTAACGGATGTAGTTGAATGGCAAAAAATGGGAAAGGCGGGTATTTTTCCAGCTGAAAGCCATCTTGAATTAATTAATGGAGAAATTATTGAAATGGCACCTATTGGCTCCCATCATGCAGGCCTTCTTAAACGCCTAAATAATTTATTTTCAGGTTTGATTCAACAATCAGCTCTTATTTCAGTCCAAGATCCATTACATCTGGGCGACTTATCAGAACCTGAACCTGACTTTATGTTACTACACCCACGTTCAGATTTTTATTATGAAAAACACCCTACTAATAAAGATGTGTTTTTATTAATAGAAATTGCTGATAGATCGTTAGCCTACGATCAAAATACAAAATTACGTTTGTATGCAATGCATAATATTGCTGAATACTGGTTGCTCAATGTTAATGATGCTTGTCTTGAAGTATACCGCCAACCTGAAAAAGGCTTGTATAAAGAAAAAACTACGCTACAGTCTGGTGATGAAATCACATTATCTCAACTACAAAATATCAGTATTAAAATAGCTGATATTTTGTAGCATTTAGTGTCACTTCCATTGCCTTAAGGTAAACTTCTTAGGTTAACGGCTTTATCGTAAACTCAACTTTTTAGCCTACCTTTGTTGGGTTGCCAAAAAGACGGCAGCCCAACCTACAACCAGGATTTTTCTACACCAGCTTGTGGAAATCGTTCTAATAATTGCTCCAATAATTTTTCACGTAAACTTTTAATCGTTACCTTATCCACCATTTCATTCGCAAAAGCAAAGGTCAATATATTCCTTGCCGTTTCTTCATCAACACAACGAGATTGCATATAAAAAATTGATTTTTCATCTAATTGACCGACCGTTACACCATGTCCACATTTGACATCATCAGCATAAATTTCTAGCTGTGGTTTAGTATCCACTTCTGCATCATTAGATAACAAAAGATTATTGTTATTCATTTCCGAATCTGTTTTTTGAGCATCTTCAGCCACAATGACTCGCCCTTGAAATACACCTCTAGCTCGCTGATTTAAAATACCTTTATATAATTCACGGCTAATAGCATGAGGCTGAGAATGTATGATTCGGGTATGATTATCAATATGTTGGCGCTTAGCACCTAAAAACAAACCATTCAAATTACATTCTGAGGCAATATCTAAATCAGTATGAATATCATTCCTAGCAAGCAAACTACCAAAAGCAAAGTTATGATGGTTAAAACGGCTGTCTCGTTCTTGTTTTACATAAGTACCGCCAAAATGATAAGCTTTTTCACCTTCACTTTGCACCTTATATAAATTTAACTCAGCATTTTTACCCACAAATACTTCTGAAACTGTCGCCGATAAATAAGCATCATCACCGCCTACATAAGTCTCAATTATAGAAACCCCAGCCATTTCATCAACAACTAGAATATTGCGTGTTGTCGCTAATAAATCGGCTTGTGTTACTAGATGAAGTAATTGGATTGGCTTGTCAACAATTTGCTTGGCAGGAATATGAACAAATAAGCCATCACTAAACCATGCCGTATTAAAAGCTACAAAACTATGCTCATTATTACTGACGGCCTGTGCTAGATATTTTTCGACCCATTCAGATTGTTTCTCTAAAGCATCGGCCATCCCAAGAACACACACATTATCTGGCAAACCGGCTAAAGTAGAATGTTCCAAAGAAATCCGACCATTGACTAAAACTACTGTATAGGCATCTTGCAAAGAATAATTAGTTAACCATTCTTTATCAATATCATTCGTACCAATCTCTAATTGTGGAGAAAATAATTTTTTTTCTATTGCAGCAACATTAGTATATCGCCATTCTTCTTCTCTTAACGAAGGAAACCCTTTGTCTGAAAAAGAGTTAAAAGCATCTGATCTTAACGCTTTTAACCATGTTAAAGATTGCCCGGGTAATGAATCAATAACCTGTTCATATTCGGCACTGTAATGACTAGCCATTATGCAGCCTTCTCTTCAATCCACTGATACCCTTTAGCTTCTAGCTCTAGTGCCAATTCAGGCCCACCTGATTTAACAATCTGCCCGTCAGCTAATACATGAACAAAATCTGGCTTTATATAATCTAATAAACGTTGATAATGGGTAATCATTAAAAATGAACGATCAGGTGACCGCAATGAGTTTACCCCAGCAGCAACAATTTTTAAGGCATCAATATCTAAACCCGAATCTGTTTCATCTAGCACGCATAATGCTGGCTCAAGAATAGCGGCCTGTAGTATTTCATTACGTTTTTTTTCACCGCCGGAAAAACCTTCATTAACTGCGCGGTACAAGAACTTTTCATCCATTTGTAACAGTTTGATTTTATCTTTGACTAAAATCAAAAAATCCATCGCATCAACCTCATCCAAACCCTTATGTTTACGAATTGAGTTGAGTGCCGCTTTCAGTAAATAAATATTACTGACACCAGGGATTTCTACAGGATATTGGAAAGCTAAAAACACACCTTCACGCGCCCTTATTTCAGGGGACAGTTCAAGTAAATCTTGCCCTCTAAAAGTAACTGACCCTTCTGTTATGGTATAACCCGCTTTACCTGAAAGAACATGTGCCAACGTGCTTTTTCCGGCGCCATTTGGCCCCATGATTGCATGAACTTCACTTGGGTTAATCTCTAAATTAACACCTTTAAGAATGGGTTTATCACCCACGCTAACATGGAGGTTTTTTATACTGAGCATTTTACTATACTTACCTGATTATCATTTTAATGAATATACAAGGGTTTTTTTCGTTACACCCTGCCTACATTTTTTATTTTGAGAATTCGTAGGTTGGGCTAACAGCTCTATCGTTAACCCAACAAATATCCCCTAATGTTGGGTTGCCAAAAAGATGGCAGCCCAACCTACATATTTTTATCCTACGGAAGAGCCTTCCAGGCTAATCCCTAATAAAGCCTGTGCTTCTACTGCAAACTCCATTGGCAGTTCTTTAAACACTTCTTTACAAAAACCATTAACAATCATAGAAACAGCATCTTCTGCTGAAAGCCCACGTTGTTGACAAAAGAACAACTGGTCTTCGCTGATTTTTGAAGTTGTTGCTTCATGTTCTATTTGAGCCGATGGTTGTTTAACTTCTACATAAGGAAAAGTATGTGCGCCACATTTGTCACCCACTAATAAAGAATCACACTGGGTAAAATTACGCGCATTTTCTGCCCCTTTACCCACTTTAACTAAACCTCGATAAGTGTTTTGAGCTTTACCGGCGGAAATACCTTTAGAAATAATAGTACTACTGGTATTTTTACCGATATGAATCATTTTTGTACCAGTATCTGCTTGTTGATAATTATTAGTCAGTGCCACAGAATAAAATTCACCGATTGAATTATTACCTAAAAGTACACAGCTAGGATATTTCCAGGTAATTGCAGAACCCGTTTCAACTTGCGTCCACGATACTTTAGAATTATGGCCTCTACATTCTGCACGTTTTGTGACAAAATTATAAATACCCCCTACGCCATTTTCATCACCCGGGTACCAGTTTTGAACAGTAGAGTATTTAATCTCCGCATTATCCATAATGATCAATTCAACCACTGCGGCATGCAATTGGTTTTCATCTCGCATAGGCGCCGTACAACCTTCTAAATAACTAACATGACTACCTTCATCAGCAATAATTAATGTACGTTCAAACTGCCCCGTATTTGCTGCGTTAATCCTGAAATAAGTTGATAATTCCATCGGACAACGTACGCCTTTTGGGATATAAACAAATGAACCATCAGTAAAAACAGCTGCATTTAAAGCTGCAAAGAAATTATCGGTTTCTGGAACAACAGTTCCTAAATATTGTTTTATCAGTTCAGGGTATTCTTGTAACGCTTCAGAAATAGGGCAAAAAATAACGCCCGCATCTTTTAATTTCCCTTTAAAAGTAGTAGCTACAGAAACACTGTCAAAAACAGCATCAACTGCCACACCCGCCAAACGCTCCTGCTCATCTAAAGGAATGCCTAGTTTTTTATAGGTTTCCAATAATTCAGGATCAACCTCATCTAAACTTTGTGGCCCATCTTCTTTTCTTTTAGGCGCAGAATAATAACTAATTGTCTGGTAATCTATCGGTTCAATATTCAATTGCGCCCAATCAGGTTCTTTCATTGTTTGCCAATGACGAAATGCCTTTAAGCGATATTCCAGCATAAAGTCAGGTTCATTTTTAATCTTAGACAATTTGGCAATAACGTCTTCATCTAACCCTGGAGGGAATGTTTCTGTCTCTAACTCAGTGACAAACCCTTGTTTATACTCTTGGGAAATAAGTTGTTCAATTTCTTCTGTACTTGATGACATAAAATACTCTACTTAAACCATATTCTGTGTGGTCACGGAATACAAACTACTAACAGGAATTAATATTTCTTCTGGCTGTTTTACGGGTAATAACATATCAGCTAGTGTTACCGACTCTAAGGCATTAAAAATTTTTTGATTAATCAACCCCCAGTTACCTTGAATATCACAACCGGAAGCATGGCCACAATCTTTATGTGATGCACTGCACTCAGTTAAAGCAATAGGCCCTTCTAAAGCATTAATAACCGTAGCCACAGTAATCCTTTCCGGTGCTCTCGCTAATAAATAACCACCTTTAGCCCCTCGAACAGAAATCAATACCTTAAATTTAACTAAAGCTTTAAGAACTTTGCTCACTGTAGGTAAAGCAATACCTGTAACATCCGCTATTTCTTGTGCAGCATGCAAAACTGTTGGCTCTTTAGCCATATAACTCAAAATAACAGTTGCATAGTCAGTCAACTTACTCAGCTTTAGCATTACTCCTCCTTTCAATGAGGACTATATTAGTCCTATTTAAATTCCGAGTAAAGCAATAGTACAGTAATCAGCAAGTTTAACTAAAAATGTGACCGCCTATATTTCCGATAGCTGCGTTGAATAAGTTTGACATAGCAAGCTAATTCAAGCGAGTGCAACAACGCAGCTAATCATTTTTTAAACTGAATATACCCATCAAACCAAAATTGTCGGAGTACTAGGTTACTATCAATCCCAAAAAATATAATTTTCACAAGCTGGTCTATACTTAATGTGTCCGAATTATATACGCTTATAGAAAAAAACGATGTGTCAAAAAAAACTTTTTATTTTTACATTTTTGCTGGTATTTAGTCCTGTTTCATATGGCCTCATAGAATTAACACCTTCTGATGTCTATAGAAAAAACCTTGAAATTTATAAAGAAATTGAGTTAATTAGAAATCATTTCAATTCGCCAAAAACAACAGAGGCTACTACTTCAGGGATTTTTATGAGGCCTCGTAACACATGGTTAAAAAGTTATGAAATTTTAGTAAAAATCAACATTTTAAGAACAAACAACCAACTTCCTCGTGTTGCTGAGGTTGTTTTACAGCCATTAAAAGATTTTAATCCCGGTTTAGTTTATGAACAAATGATAAGGATTTTGGCCGAACTAAACATTATAAAAGACAGGATAGGAATTAGTGGAAAAATTCAACCTGTAAAGCCGCAGTTTGGAAAAACAGTCAGCGATAATTATCAGCTGTTAGAAACTATTTCAATTCAACTGGATGGAATTATTGGCAAAAGCTTTTCACCTTCCTATGTTTTTGCGCAAAACATGCGCATATTAGAAGAGATTAATGCCATATTAGGCGAATTAAATATTCGTGAACGAACCAGCCCACCCAATAAAAACGAGGATGCAATACCTAAGGATGTTTTTAAAGTTGCCTTACAGTTATTAGAGGAAGTAAAACGCTTACAAAGAATAGCTGGCGTAGAATCCATTGATTTAAGCTCTATCAAGACAACAAATATCAGCCCTAGCCATGTTTTTGGGTTAACAGGGTTGATTATCTCAGAATTACAACCTATCAAAGCTTATTTAAGAATTAGCAAAGTGACTCCAGCTGCAAATATTTATCATGATAAATATCCAGCAGATGCTTTGCAATTAATGGGCTGGGCCTTACGAAAAATAAAAAAAATAAGAACGCTAAATTAACTAAATCGAGACAATGAAACAATTCTTCAACTTTAAAACAAACACTTTACGATTTAAGTTTAGTTTACTTTTCTGTTTTGCCATTATCACTCCCTTATCAGTTGTGGGCTATTATGGTTATAGCACAGCAGCTGAAAGCTTATACAACAACGCCATTCAAGCTCAACAAGACGAATTAGGGCATTTATCAGATCAAATCCATATAAAGTTACAACAAGCACCTGAAGACCTAAACTTTTTATCTGAATTCTACATTATGGAGCGTTATTTACAGTGGAGTAAGATGAATGAGGATAAAAACAAAGCACTCTGGGAAAATAGAATGACCGATGCTTTTGTTTCGTTTCTTGAATCTAAACAAAATTATAAAGCTATTCGTCTGATTGATGAAAAAGGTAAAGAAATTATTCGTGTTGACTATAACAATAAAACGGGATCAAGCGACATTATCAGCCATGATGAATTGCAGGATAAATCCAGTCGATATTATTTTAAGCAAACATTAGCGCTTAACAAAGGTGATATTTATTTCTCCGACTTAGATTTAAATAAAGAAAAGGGAAAGCCAAGTAAGCCTTTAACTTTAGTTATTCGGGTGGCAACCCCCATCATTGATCAAGATGGTGTTAGACGGGGTATTTTAATTTTAAATATGTATGGTGATACTTTACTCAATGTTATTCGGTCTTCTGAAAATAGTGTGGGCTCTCACCATAAAACAGTATTGACTAATTATAAAGGGGAATATTTATATCATCCCGATATCAATAAAACTTTTGTTGGCATATCAGCTAAAGCCAGTTCTTTGGCAATGGAAGAACCCTCTATCTTTGAACAGGTTAAAGACCAGCTTCAAGGTGTCTTTAGTACAGAAAAAAATGTTATTGTCTATAAAAAAGTCTTTGTTTTACCTGGCCATGTTCAACGAACCTGGAAATTATTCACTTATCATAATAAAGAAGTGGCACTTGCGCCGTTAGCTAGTTTTACCGCTGTCTTTAACACCACTGCTTTATTAGCATTATTACTTGTTATAGGTGTAGCTTGGCATTTTATTGGACAAGTAACTTCTAGTTTATCATCCGTTTCAGATCAACTAAAAAAGCTCGCTCTAGGCCAGGCTTTTGCTGCACAGATTAAATATAATGGAAAAGATGAAGTGAGTGAAATTGTGCAGTCATCTAAAGGTCTGATGGAAAACATGCAGTTAACAATTGAGCATGCTGCTTTAATTGCACAGGGAAATTATTCTAATAATATTGCAACCCATTCATCAGAAGATCAATTAGGTAATGCGATCAACGAAATGACTGACGCTCTTCGTACTTCTAAAAATACGACACAACTTGTAATAGATAAAGCTTTTAAAATAGCTGAAGGAGATTTTTCGCAAGCAGAATTACCCGAAATTTTAAGACAAACGCCATTGGGTTCAGCGATTAAAAAAATGACTGATTCTTTACGTGAAGTGACAGAAGAATCAACGACTCAAAACTGGTATCAGAAAGGCCAGGCAGAACTGAATGAATATATACAAGGCGACTTAAGCACAGAAGTTGTTGCTGAAAAAGCAATTTTATTTATTTGTAATTATTTGAATGCACAAATTGGAGCCATCTACATTACAGACAAAAATAATAACTTACATCTATCAGGTAGCTATGCCTTTGAAAGTCAAAAAAGAACTAAAAACACATTCAAGTTGGGGGAAGGTATTATTGGTCAAGCAGCATTAGAAAAGAAAGTGATTCGCTTTAGTCATATGCCGAAAGATTATATTCAAATCACTTCTGGTCTAGGCGAGCATCCCCCCCAAAGCCTTATCGTTATTCCTTTAATAAATGTTCATAAAGTTATTGCAGTGATTGAACTTGGCTCTGTAACTGATTTTTCTGATATTCAAATGCAATATTTACAAACAATAGCATCATCAGTTGCAATCAGTTTATTGTCAGCAGAAAACAGAACACATAGCCAAATTTTATTAGAGCAAACGCAGCAGCAAACAAGTGAATTAGAAAATCAAAAGCGAGAGTTACAGCTAAGCCATAATGAAATTGCTAATCGCGCTTATGAAATGGAGCAGCAGAAACAGGAGATTGAAGAAAAAAACAAAACTCTGCAAAAAACACAAAAACAGATAGAAGAAAAAGCACAAGAGCTTGAGCTAGCCAGTCGTTATAAATCCGAGTTTTTAGCAACAATGAGTCATGAAATTCGTACGCCAATGAATGGTGTACTAGGCATGACAGAACTATTATTACAAAGCAGTTTAGATGAACAGCAAAAAAATTATGCTGAGACAATTTATCGTTCAGGCGATGCATTATTACAAATATTAAATGATATTTTGGATTTATCTAAAATTGAATCAGGAAAAGTTTCC
>CAZZIX010000031.1:3620-17282 GCA_964654345.1 uncultured Methylomarinum sp. | reverse complement strand
TTTTCTTTAAAAGTATTTTAAGTTATGTGTCCTGTTTAGTGTAGCCACTTCAAAGCTCTCATTGTTATTCTCTCAGAGAAAAACAACAGAATATCAAAACTATATTAATTTAACAATGCCAGATTTTTATGGTCATACCCCATCTGGAGATAAATTGAATGTTGCAGAACATCAAGGGATTATTAATTATGAACCTACTGAGTTAGTTATTACTGCACGAGCCGGCATTAAGATAAAAATAATCGAACAAATTTTAGCCGATAATAATCAGATGCTGGCTTTTGAGCCACCTGCTTTTGGTGATAATGCAACATTAGGAGGAACAATTGCCTGTAATTTTTCGGGTCCACGAAGAGCCTATAGTGGTGCAGCCAGAGATTCGGTTTTAGGGACAAAAATCATCAATGGCAAAGCAGAGGTATTATCTTTTGGCGGTGAAGTGATGAAAAATGTGGCCGGTTATGATATCTCTCGCTTAATGGCAGGGGCGATGGGAACATTAGGTGTTTTGCTAGAAGTATCACTTAAAGTAGTACCTAAACCAGAGACCGAAATAACACTAATACAAACTATAAATAGTGAAGAAGCTTTAACTAAACTTCATCAATGGTCTGCTCTTCCTTTACCCATCAGTGCGAGTTGTTTTTATCAAGATAAGCTTTATATTCGCTTGTCTGGATCAGAAAAATCCATCTTGGCGGCACAACAAGCAATGGGTGGTGAAACAGTGGTTGATGCTTATAATTTTTGGTCTTCAATCAAGGAACAGACTCATAATTTTTTCAATAATGATCTTCCTTTATGGCGGGTTTCTTTAGCATCAAATACGCCAGATTTATTTCTAGTAGGTGAAACAATGTTAGAGTGGGGAGGTGCATTACGTTGGTTAAAAACAGAGCTATCTCAAGATAAAATTAGAGAAGTAAATGATTCAATCAATGGACACATCAGCCTATTTAGGACATCAAATAAGCGAGATAAAGCTTTTCAGCCGTTACTTCCTAAGCATTTATTACAATTACATCGTAAGCTAAAGCATACTTTTGATCCACACGGTATTTTTAATATCGGTCGCATGTATCAAGAATTTTAAGCTTATTTTATGTACACTCAAACAACAGATACTTTTTTAAGCACAGGGGCAGGAAGCAGACGCTATTATTCGGTCTTGTGTGCATTGTGGGTTTTGTACGGCAACTTGTCCTACCTATCAACTATTAGGTGATGAGCTAGATGGGCCGCGCGGTCGTATTTATTTGATCAAGCAGATGTTAGAAGGTCAAGCTGTTAGCCAAAAAACGCAAACACATTTAGATCGTTGCCTCAGTTGTCGCTCCTGTGAAACGACTTGTCCTTCGGGCGTGCAATATGGTCGTTTGATTGATTTAGGGCGAGAGCTGGTTGATAAGCAAGTATCGCGTCCACCATTTGATCAAGTACAACGGTTTGTATTAAGAAAAATACTTCCCTTTCCAGCACGGTTTTCGCTTTTACTTAAAACAGGGCAATGGCTAAAGCCTATTTTACCGTCCTTAATAAAACAGAAGATTCCTGATAAACAAAAAATAGTTTCTAAGCCGGAAAAAAGCCTAAATCGAAAGATGCTAGTGCTACAAGGCTGCGCGCAATCAGTAGCAACACCGAATACAAATAATGCTGCTGTAAATATTTTGCACAAATTGGGCATTCAACTTATTGCTGAAAATGGGGCAGGGTGCTGTGGCGCAATCAGCCAACATTTATCCGCACCAGAAGAAGCATTAAATTTTATGCGTCGTAATATTGATGCTTGGTGGCCTATGATAGAACAGGGTGCAGAAGCTATTGTTATTACCGCCAGTGGTTGTGGTGTGATTGTTAAAGAATATGGTCATCTACTAAAACACGATGTAAATTACGCAGATAAAGCACAAAAAATAAGCGAATTAGCAAAAGATATTAGTGAAATTTTAACGGAAGAAAACTTAGAAATAGAGCGGGTTAACCTATCAACCAAGAAGATTGTATTTCAAAGTCCATGCACCCTACAGCACGGGCAACAATTAGATGGTGTGGTTGAATCTTTACTTAAACGCTGTGGATTTATTCTTAGCACTACAGATGATGCGCATTTATGTTGTGGATCGGCAGGGACTTATTCCATTTTACAAAAAGATTTATCGCAACAACTATTACAAAATAAATTGACGGCTTTACAAAAACATAAGCCAGAACTTATTGTTACTGCCAACATAGGTTGTCAGTTACACTTACAAACGCAAGCAAATATCCCCGTTAAACACTGGATTGAGCTTTTGGATAAAAGTTTTATTTGAAAGGCTTTGCAGAGGAGTGATTAAAAGTGAAGTAAATAAAAATATTGTGGTTGGGCTGTAACGCTCTGTTTCCCTGATTTTCAGTGTTTGTAATAAATTCCAGCTAATTATCAAGTTACCAGACTCCTTGATTGTTCTTATTCAACCATAAGAAATAAAATAGTTGCGAAACAAAATTGTTTCTAAGTTTTGCAAGAAATAATTTTTAGGATACAATAAAGATACGTAACAATTTAGTTTCTTATTTTTATAGGTGTACCATGTCAAAAATACAACCCGATTTCATTGTCGGAGGTGTTGCTCGCAACAGTGATTTTTACTTTCGTAAAACATTTATATCTGATGTATTAGATTCACTTAAAAAAGACAACGTACTTCTACTCGCCCCACGACGCACAGGTAAAACAAGCATTATGTATTATCTGCTTGATCACTGCCAAGACGAGTTTCGAGTGATACATCTCAATGTCGAAGATCTTGAAACACCCGTAGAGATCTACCTTTCACTTATAGATGCGATTAATGAACACCAGCCAGAGTATTTGAAAAAACTGGCATCTTCCTGGGATTTGTTTAAAGACCTTGGTAGTCGGTTAGAAGAAATTGGCTTTATGGATTTTAAAGTCAAATTAAAGCAAGCCACAGACTGGGAAAAAGACTGGAAGGATTTAGCTCAACAACTGATTGAAAAAGTGATTGTTGCTGATGAGCCTGTCCTTTTCATCATTGATGAATTGCCTGATATGCTGTCGGCAATGGCAGAAAACTCGGCAGACCAATTAAAAGATTTTTTACATCAATTTAAAAAATTAAGAACAGCCCCTCAGAGCAAAAAAATCAGATGGCTAGTCGGTGGTTCTGTCAATATCACGGGTACACTTGATGAATTTGGTCTGATTAATCTTATTAATGATTTAAAATCAGAACCTTTACCTGCCATCAATCAACAACAATTAACTGATTTTGTCAGCATGATGCTGGATCAACGTGAAGTAAAATATACGGATAGCTTGATTCCCCGTATTTATGAGTTATTGGGTGAACCTATTCCTTAATTTCTGCAATTATTTACCCAGGAATTATGCCGTTATTGGCGCAGAAAAGAGCCTATAACACTTGATGCAACACATGCCGACAAGGTGTTTCAACATGCCTTGCTGGGTGAGGCTGCACATGATAAATTACAGCATTATCATAGTCGTATTAAATTATATTACCCGCAAAATGAGCAAGAAGCTGCCTATACTTTTTTGGACAGACTTTCACTCTCTGACAAAGGCATCAGTGAAAAATCCTTATTTACGCATTATCAAACATTACAATCAAGTCTGACAGAACAACAAAATACCCGAATGCAACAACAAGCATTTAAGCGATTGTTACTAAAACTTGAGAGTGATTTCTATGTTAGCAAACAGGATGAAGGTCATTATCAATTTAATAGTTATCTACTGAAAACCTGGTGGCGTAAAAACTGGGCATATATTAGCGAGTAAAGCTGATGACAATTAAAACAGAATCTCCTATTGGCCTATTTAGGCATGATATAACCGACCCCAAACATCTTGCTGCAACCAGTATTGCACGTCATCATTTAGTGAATGATTTACTGGAAAAACTTGAAAGTCGTGGTGACAAAAAAAGCGGATTAAATCATTTATTTATTGGTCCCAGAGGTATAGGGAAAACTCATTTGCTTAGCCTGTTGGAACAAGGATTGAATGAAAGGGATGAGCTTAAAAAACACTACAGCCTGATTCGTTTTCCCGAAGAAAGCAACCGCATACTGTCCTTTGCTGATTTACTGCTAGGTATGATTGATCGTCTGGCAGACATTAAAGAACCAGATACTGAACAGCAGGTGCAATGGCGAACCTTACATAATCAACTGGAAATTGAGGATAAGGATGAACTAATTATTGACACTATTTTGCCGCGTCTAAAGCATTGGCATATGCAGACAGGCAAGGTGCTGATTATTATGCTAGAAAATTTGGACGTACTACTTACCCAGCAGATAAAGAATAAAAAAGATATACACCGCCTTCGTCAATTACTGATGGATAACAGCCATATTGTATTAATTGCCACGGCTCCTACTTTTTTTCCTGCCTTAAATGATGTTAAACATCCGCTTTATGATTTTTTTGATATTCAGGTCATAGAAGAACTTAGCCAAACTCAAACATTGTCATTGGTTAAAGCACATCTTGAATGGGATAATCGGGAAGATTTATTACAGCAGTTTGCTGAGCTAAAACCACGTTTATTGGCTATGCATACTCTAATAGGTGGGAACCCACGTTTAATTATGATGTTATATGAGCTGATTGCTGAAGATAATCTAAGCGATATTGTCACTCGTTTTCATCAATTGCTGGATCGCATTACCCCCTTTTATCAAGACCGTATTAAAGACCTTGGCGCTCAGGAACGTGCTTTGCTAGAAACCATTGCACTGATGCGGAGTCAGAAACGTACCCCTGTCAACATCGCACAAAAATTTCGTAAACCTCGCGAGCAAACATCTGTATTACTTAAACGGATGACCCAGGCGGGTTATTTATCTGTTAGCCCACATCCTGATGATAAACGCTCTCGGCTCTACCGGATTAAAGAAGGTTTTTTTGATATATGGCTGGCAATGAATGAATCGAGAGCTAATCGTAAACATTTGCCTTTTCTGGTTAATTTTTTAGCACTTTGGTATGCCAGTCAACAGGAAAGAGAAAATAAGCGACAGCAACTAACAAACAGTCTGAATCAGCTAGATCAACATGGACGTGACAATACGTTTAAAGCACTCGACTATTTAGCAGAAGCCAGTTTGGAACCTAATGAGAAACAACAGGTTGATTTAGAATTAGCGGTACAACAGATTAAGCTAGGGAATGCGAAAGAGGCTAAAAATAGACTGACGAAAATACAGCTCCCTCAAAAAATAGAACCCAATGGCATGATGCAATGGATGCAGGATAATGTCATGCAATGGAGTGAGGCTAAACCAGAGATTGATGCTATTGCAAGAATAGAAAGTATTATTAATTATTGGCAGTTGCAACGCTCTGGTGAGTTGGAGCAGGTTAGTCGGTTATTCCATGAATTAAGCTTAGACTTTTCCAGTCATGGTTTGCATCAGTTACATATTGCACTGTTGAAAGAACGCTTATCTGAAGTGAAGCAACTCAAACTTCCTGAGAAAGAAGCAAGACTGTGGTTAGAAATCGCAAGTAGTGAAAAGATTGATGGAAAGTTATCTAATGCTCAAGAGTCTCTTAACAAAGCACTGGAAATAGCAATCAATATAAAGGATAGAAAGATAGAAGGCGCCACGCTGAATAATATCTCACAAATATTTATGGCGCGCGGCGACTATGACGCCGTGCTTAAATACCTTGAGCAATCACTGGGTATAAGCCAGGAAATTGGCGACAAGTCGGGTGAAGGTAGCACGCTGAATAATATCTCACAAATATTTATGGCACGCGGCGACTATGAAGCCGCGCTTAAACACCTTGAGCAATCGCTGGCCATTGAACAGGAAATTGGCGACAAATCGGGTGAAGGCGTCACGCTGAATAATATCTCACAAATATTTATGGCATGCGGCGACTATGAAGCCGCGCTGAAATACCTTGAGCAATCGCTGGCCATTCAACAGGAAATCGGCGACAAGTCGGGTTTATGTGTCACTTTATTTAATATGGGACAGATACATAAGCAAAATAAAGCAATGGAGGATGCGATGAGTGTATGGCTTAATGTTTATCAACTGGCTAAACCGATGAATTTAGCTCAGGTTTTAGATGCCTTGGCTGAGTTGGCACCTCAGATAGGTTTAGCAGAAGGTTTAGATGGCTGGGAGGCATTATTACAGCAGAGCGATAATCAAAACTAGGTCATGGATGAAATAACTCAATTTCCCTACACCTATCTTGTGTAGGGTATTATTTTATTCAGTTGATTACACGATTAAAAAATTAAGTGCTATGGAGCCAAAACTAAAGCTCATTGAAAAAGCTAATATGGAGTGATTCTACCTCTGTTACAAGCGCCTTATCCTTTACTCCTGTGCCACTTGTAAAAAATCAAGTATCTATGAATTTAATTGATACTGATTAATTTTTAGTTTGAATAAAAACGCTTTCTGTCATTAGATTGACATTTAGATTATTAATAATAAGGCATCAATCAATTTCCATGAGGGTTAAAAATGAAGAAAAATCGTAATAGCTTTATAAATGTGTTTTTTGGTATAAATACCGGTTCAAACACCTGCCAACAAATTCCCGTATTGTTGAAAAATAATAATAAACTGCTTAAGGTTCTTAAGCTCGATAAAACTGAAATTATCAGTAAAGATGACATTATTTTAGACGAGCATGAAATGGCGATGACAATTTAATAGTCAAAATAAATCCACTCTCTCGCGTGTACTTTCTGGTAAATTCATTCCCTTGCTTCATTATTACCTTATCATTCAGTGTTATCGCATCCATGCCGCAATAAGTTTTTTACATTCTTTTGCACAACTACATTGGGTGTTCTTACAGAAATAGCGTTCGTCGGTTTGAAAACATGATTTTTTAGTATCATTTTGTTTTGTTTTTACTTGCTGTTGAGTGACTACAGACTTTAATTTAAACTCAATAATATTGCTTGAAAAATTATTTTCATTTTTCTCAACTATTCTTGCAGTTTGCATAATGCCACCTCGTTAATTTGTGTTGTCAAATATTCCTGAGTGAAGTTAATTCATCTCATGTTCATGGAATAATATACCTTCTTGAAAGTATAAAAATTAACATAGATTAAGTTTTATAAAAAAATTTAAAATGAATAAATAGTTTTAAAAATAGTCTAAAACATTGAACTGTTATACATTTATTTAAACAATAAACTGTTTAAATCTATGATTATAAAGATAATGCAAATTTAGTAGAGGGTTCTTTTATTTAGAAAATATTGTTAATCAAGGAGAGCTCATGGGGACGAATAATTCAGTTGTATTTTGTAATAACTGTCCAAGAAATCATTATGGAGTTTGCTCTGGGATAGAAAAAATTCTTAATCAGGATAGAGAGTTTCACCCCCTAAAGTCACAAGATGTGCCCGCCAAACAATATTTGTTTTATCAGGGCGAAAGTCCTGTTAAAACTTATATTTTACGTCAAGGCTGGATACTTTTAACTCAAGTTTCTGCGCAAGGTAAACGACAGGTTTTACGTTCTGTTTTACCGGGTGATATGCTCGGTTTTCAAACTAATTTAAATAAACCTTTTTCTTATTCTGCAATGACATTACAAGATTCTATTGTTTGTTGTGTGCCTGATTTATTAGAGATGTGCGGTAGATATCCAGAATTATCTTTAAAACTTATTTGGGAAGAGGAGTCTGAACGAAATTTGGCAGAGCATTATATGGTGAATATTGCACATCGGAGTGCACGTGAGAAAATTGCATTTATGGCATTTGAGTTATATCAACGTTTAAAATCACGAGGTTTAAATAAAGCCTATGTTATTCCGTTTCCATTGAAGCAAGAAGACATTGCAGATACCTTAGGTATGAGTACAATTCACGTCAACCGAACGCTTCATAAACTGGAACAAGATAATTTGTTATCTTTGCATAAACATGAACTTAAGCTTTTGGACTGTGAAAAATTGGCTACTTTAGTGGGTATGGATTTTATAGAATTAGATAGTTGTGAAATTCCTGATGTAGCTTGATTGTTTATGAAGATGATTTCCATTTTATTGAGCACCCAATGCTAGCAATTTGTTCTTTTGGTCCATGACCCGTTTGAGCAACTTGTTTCATAGCGTCAAATAATTCTCGTTTAACAGTATCGGGCGATACTTGCTTGTTGCTTGCATCAAGCCTTCCTCTGTATTGTAGTTCCCTGTTTTTGTTATAACCAAAAAAATCTGGGGTACAGATTGCACCATATTTTTTTGCTACACCTTGGCTTTCGTCTAATAAGTAAGGAAAATTAAAATTTAATTCCCTGGCTAGAAGTTGCATGTTTTCAAAAGAGTCTTCTGGGTATTCAATTGTATCGTTAGAAGAAATAGCTACAGAGGCTATGCCTAAGGATTTTAGCTCTGTTGTGTCTCTTAAAATACGCTGATGTATTGCTTTTACATAAGGACAGTGATTGCAGATAAACATAATTAGCAAGCCATTTTTGCCCATACATTCTTCTAATGTCCAGTTTTTATTATCTGTACTGAGTAAATTAAATGAGGGAGCCTTTGCACCAAAATCACAAACTGGGGGGGTTAATGAAACCATAAAAGTACCTTTTTGTAGGGTAAAACCAAATATTTAAGCTATATTTTAGAGTTATAGTATAAATTATTAAATAGGGTTTAATGTACAGTAAATTACAATTGCTTTGTATCAGTTTTTTATTGGCTTATACCTTTTCAACTGGGTATGCAGCTGAGATAGATAACTCGTCACCAGAGTTACAAATACTTATTGATGTTTCAGGCAGTATGAAACATAACGATCCAAAAAATCTTCGTATACCGGCTTTAAAATTATTAGTTAATTTATTGCCAGACGGAACAAAAGTTGGAATTTGGTTGTTTGCAGAGAAAACCAGAGTATTAGTAAAAACAGGGATTGTTAATAAAAAGTGGAAAAAAAAGGCTTTATCTAGGATAAAGAAAATCCATTCGTCTGGCCTTTTTACTAATATTGAAGACGCAATTCAGCAATCATCAAAAGCTTGGTTTAACAAACCAGAAAGCCAGGCACGACATTTAATCTTATTAACGGATGGGATGGTTGATGTTTCTGAAGATATTATGGAAAGTGCTGAATCCAGAGAAAGAATCTTGGTTGAGCAAATGACAGAATTGCAACAGGTGGGAATAAAAGTACATACCATCGCTTTATCTGAAAATGCAGATACACAATTATTAGAAAAACTGGCTTTTGATACCGGTGGGTGGAATGAAACAGTTCTGTACGCAGATCAATTACAGAAAGTTTTTTTTAAAATATTTAAACAGGCAGTTCCCAAAGATACAGTGCCTATACAAGGGAATAGTTTTAAAGTAGATAGTTCTATTGATGAGTTTTCTGTGCTTATTTTTAAGAAAAAAGGGGCTCAAGTCACTCGGTTAATTACACCAGACAGTACAGAAATAGGTGTTGATCATCAAATTGAAAATGTTTCTTGGTTAAGTGATAAAAATTATGATCTGGTAACGATTAAAAACCCTATGACGGGGAAATGGATAATAGATGCTGATATGGATCCAGATAACCAAGTCATGATTGTCACAGATTTAAAATTTAAAGTAGAGGATATACCTAACCATATTTCAGATCAAGAGTCGCTTGATTTATCTGCATATTTCTCAGATAAACATGAATTAATTAGTCGAGAAGAATTTTTAAGTTTAATTGAAATCTCTATTGAGCTAATAAATGAAACGGGAGAGAAAAAAGAATGGAAAATGCAGTCTGTTACAGAAAAACCAGGATTGTTTCAAAAAATAGTAGAGCCAGGTTTAGGGAAGGGTAAGCATACTATTAAAATCAAAGCGGATGGTAAAACCTTCCAAAGGGAATACATTCAATCGATAGAGGTAGCTGAAAGCTTAATCAGAGTTGATGTAGAAGTCAATAAAAAATCACGAATGATTATCATTAAACTTATCCCTGATAAGGATGTAATTAATATAGAAATGATGAGTATTCAGGCAAGTATTGCTCAATCAGGGCAAGTTGTAGAAAACCGTGAACTTATTAATAAAAATAATACGTGGGAATTAGTATTACAAAAGACTCTTGAGGGTGAGAGAAAAATTATAAATTTTTCAATAACTGCAAGATCTTTAAAAGGTAATGCACTTTCACCTAACCTTAAGCCTATTGTTGTTGATGATAGTTTGTTTTTTAAGTCAAAGATTGAATCACAAAACGAGGAAATTGAACAGAATTTAGAAAAAACAAAAGATGATTTGGATGATGAAGATGAAGACGATATTGATGATAATGTTAATTGGATGAAGACATCAGCAATTGTGGTAATTGTAAATATAATACTGATTGCTTTTGGTTTTTTCCTATTTAATTTTTTGAAAAAAAGAGCAGCTAATTCGCAAGCTCAGTTATTGGCTAGATTAGAATGATAGAGCTTAATTCCATAACGGTAGTTTTACTAGTAGAAGCTTTAATAGTTTTACTTTTACTTATAATAATTTTTCTGATGGTATACAGAAATAGAAATTCTGTTAACCAAACTGCTGTTTATAAATTAATTAATAAACTAGAAAAAGATGACAAATATAAAACTAAGGATCTGGGAAATGTATTTACCGAATCTTGTGGGATTGATCAAGCTTTATCAGAAGAGACAATAAATGAAATTAGTATTAAGGAGCGTAAGTTATATAAGCAAATAGTGAAAATATTTTTTAATAGAGATATTAAATTATTAGCAAAGGTCGATCAACATATCAATAGTTTATCTGAACCTTATATCAGCTTGATTAGAAATTCTGTGGTGAATAATCAAGCAGAAACAAAAGAACTAGTATTTACTAAAAATAAAATTAATAGTCTTGAGCAAGAAAATGATATGCTTCGAGAAAAAGTAGCTGCTGCTACAGATACAATGAAAGAAATCTCAGATGAATATATGCGTGTGTTTAGGGGAACACAAACAGAGTTAGAGTTAAGAAAAAGTAGTATTAAAATGTTTCAAACTTTTCGTGAAACTAAAAAACGGATAGAAAACTCTGTGAATAAACTTGAAATAGAGGAATTATGAATATAACACTCACTATTTTGATTATAGAAAGCATTGTAGTTTTATTGGGAATTAGTGGTTTTTTATTTTTTTTACGATTGAAAAAAAAATCTAAAAAACTTTTTGAATTAAAACAAATATTAGAAAATATCAGTAGCCAAGAGGGTGAGCGAAAAGCTCATTTAGTTAATCATTTACAAGAAGGCTATGCGCTTAGTAGTGAAGAGGCAGAAGAATCTGCAGCGTATATGGTTGAAGCAGAAAAACAATTTATTCAACAATTTATAAAAGAACAAATAGATGAGGCTTCAGTTGTTAATTTCCACCAAAATCTATATGAATTACTTGATCAATATTTATATTTTGTACCGACTAGTGCCGTAGTAGGGAATAATCCTGCTAATGTTGAGCAGGCTGAAATAACAACAAAAGCAGTGTTGTTAGAGGAGAAAAACCATGATTCGAATGAGAAAAAAGAAGAGCCGGATTGGGGGGAGGCTTTTGCAGAGTCAGGTGATGAAGTGGATGAGCAAACTAAAGCTATTTTTGATAGTAATAATGATGAGAAAGAAAGTGATTCAACGGTGACTGAAGAAGAACCAGATTGGGGAGATGCATTTGCAGAATCGGGTGATGAAGTTGATGAGCAAACAAAAGCTGGCTATGAAGCTGATAGCCTAGAAACTGAATAAAAGTATTTAGGTTTACTGTATTAAAATAGCAGTAGCTATCATTATAGCACTTGCTAAAATTGTCCAGACTGTTCCTTTATGGTCTTTTTCTATTTGCTGGCGTAAGTGTGAAATTTCTTTATTTTGAGTTTCTAGCTGTAACTTTGTATGGGTAGCACTATCTAACGCCTGAAATAATAACATCGGCATTTCAGGAAAGTGTTCTGCAATTTGTGGAAATTGTTTAACGAGTTGTTTGATTTTGGCTTTGGGCCCAAGACGTTGATGAAACCAGTCTTCAAGAAAAGGTTTTGCAGTTTGCCATAAATCTAGATCTGGGTAGAGCTGGCGGCCTAAGCCTTCAATATTAAGTAAGGTCTTTTGCAAAAGTACTAGTTGAGGTTGTACAACCATATTAAATCGTCTGGCTGTCTGAAATAAACGCATTAAAAGTAATCCAAAGGATATATCTTTTAAGGGTTTATCAAAAATGGGTTCACAGACACTTCTTATCGCTGATTCAAAGTCTTCAACACGAGTGTTAGAAGGAACCCAGCCTGATTCGATATGCATTTCGGCTACACGGCGGTAATCTCGGTTAAAGAAAGCAAGAAAATTTTCTGCTAGATATCGTTGATCAGATAGCGAAAGTGACCCAACAATACCAAAGTCAACGGCTATATATTTATCAGGCAGATCAACAAATATATTGCCCGGGTGCATGTCGGCATGAAAAAAATTATCTCGAAAAACTTGAGTAAAAAATATTTCTACCCCCCGTTCTGCTAATAATTTAAAATTAGCACCTTCTCGTCTTAATTGATCAATATCCCCAACGGGTACGCCGTGAATCCTTTCCATAACCAAAATTTTTCTACGTGTAAACTCCCAATATATTTCAGGAATATAGAGTGAATCAGATGATTTGAAATTATCTCGTATTTTTGTAGCATTTGCGGCTTCTTTAACTAAGTCCAGTTCATCCTGAAGTGTTTTTTCGAATTCAGCAACAACTTCTAAAGCACGTAATCTTTTAGCATCATCCCAGAACTTTTCTGCTAATCGGGCTAGTTCATAAAGTAAGCCAACATCGGTATGGATTTTCTTTTCTATGTTGGGTCTTAAAACTTTAACAATAACCTGATTTCCACTATGTAACGTTGCTGTGTGGACTTGAGCTACTGATGCAGAAGCTAAAGGGTTGTGGTCAAATTCTGCAAAAGCATCTGCTATAGTTTTACCCAGTTGCTCTTCAATAACTTGAATTGCTTGATCGTTTGGAAAGGGAGGGACTTTATCTTGAAGTTTAACCAGTTCATCTGCAATATCATCGGGTAGAATGTCTTTTCTAGTCGATAAGGCTTGGCCAAATTTAATAAAAATAGGACCTAAATCTTCTAGTGTTTTACGAATCCGAACACCACGCGGTTCTTTTGGTTTTTTGAGCCAAAAATTGGGTGAAAGAAATGCAATAAAGCGGATAGGACGGAATAAGTGAGTTTTCAGAATAACTTCGTCTAAACCATGGTACATCATTACCCAGTTAATATGGATTAAGCGGATCAATACTTTTGGGTTCACTACGAAATATCCTTTTTATTTGATTTATTTATACGAGCAGGTGATGTGTTTAGTTGGCTAGCTTGAATTTTTTTAATTCGAGCCAGTAAACGGTCATAATCAGAACGAAGTTGATCAACATGCTGATAAAACTGATCAGCTTCTGGTGCGGCAGGTAGATCCCTGGTTTCTTCTTGTAAAAATTCTTTGCTATTAAGTTTAAAGGTATTAATAGATTCTTCAGTCCAGTTCTGACCGCTTCGAAAAATGTTGCCAATTTTATGGGCGATCACATCTCCAGTAATGTGAGAAAGTTTTTCTTCAAGGTCTATATCGAGTTTTT
>CAZZIX010000031.1:0-3520 GCA_964654345.1 uncultured Methylomarinum sp. | reverse complement strand
CATTGGGGTAGAGCTTAATCCCATAAAACCTAAAGCAGATAAACTACCACTGATGCTTGTATCAACTTCTTGAGTATAATTTTCAAGAATCTGAATTTTGTCAGTCGTTGGGCAGAGGTATAAAGTTTCATTAAACGGTAATATATTAATAGCTATAACTTTGCCTGAAATGGGTGTTAGAAACAGGCTTATATCTTCATCCAAAGATAAATACTGATTTAATGAGGTTTCTAGTGCACTGATTAATAACGGTTTAATGACCATTTTACTTTTGATGGTTTTTGGGGTTAGGCAGGGTACTTTCCTAGATTTTGTAGCCTCTATGAATAGCAACAATACCTTGATTCATATTAAAGTACTCGCATCTTTCTAGCCTAGCATTTTCCATCATCTGTTTAAGATCATCCTGTTTTGGGTGCATTCGAATTGATTCGGCAAGATATCGATAGCTTTCTTCATCTTTAGCGACAATGGCACCAATTTTTGGTAGTAATTTAAAGGAATAGAAGTCGTATATTTTTTCAGTCACTTTATCAATAGGGTGGGAGAATTCCAAAACGATAACGCGACCTCCTGGTTTTAATACTCTATGCATCGATCGTAAAGCAGCATCTTTATCAGTCACATTTCGAAGACCAAAAGCGATACAGACACAATCAAAAGAATTATCTTCAAAAGGGAGGCACTCTGCATTAACTTGAGCGTAACGTATATTACCAATCAAACCACGATCAATTAATCGATCACGACCGTTGCGCAACATTTCGGAATTAATATCGGCTAAAACAACCTGGCCTTCTTTACCAACACGTTTTTCAAATAAGATGGTTAAATCGCCTGTTCCTCCGGCTAAGTCAAGAATTTGATCACCATTTCTGACATTAGCTAATTGGATAGCGACTCTTTTCCAAACACGATGAATACCAAATGACATCAAATCATTCATTACATCATAATTACTGGCAACGGAATCAAAAACACTACGTACTTTACGTACTTTGTCTTCTGTTGCTACTTGTTCAAACCCAAAATGAGTTGTGTTTTCATTGGTCATTTTTTGTGCCTTAATTTTTTAGCAGTTCTGTACGAGTCTATCCGGCTTGTTTGAGTTTCTGGAGATATTTTCCCCAAAGTGTTGGGTATTCCGATCCTAGTTTATAAAGCATATCCCACGAATAAATGCCAGAGTTGTGGCCATCTGAAAAGGTGGGAGATATGCCATAATTACCAATGGGTTTTATTTGAGTAATATTGACATTCTCTTTTCCTGTTTGAAGTGTTTCCTGGCCAGGTGCGTGGCCCAAAGCTTCTGCTGAAGGCGTGTAGACACGTAAATATTCACATGGAAGTTTAAATGTCTCACCATTGTCAAAGCTAACTTCAAGAATATGGGAAAGTTGGTGCAACTTAATCTCTGTTAATGTGCAGTTTGAAGGCTCTACAGTTAATCTCATGCTTTATAAAATATAGCGGCTTAGGTCTTCGTCTTCAGCGAATTCGGCCAAATGATTGTCAACATAGTTTGCATCTACAGTGATTGATTTTTCAGTTAAATCCGGTGCATTGTATGATATTTCCTCAAGTAAACGTTCTAGTATGGTGTGTAATCTTCTAGCACCAATATTTTCAGTTGTTTCATTTACTTGCCAACCTAGTTCCGCGATTCGCTTAATACCATCTTCAGCAAAAGTAAGATCAACACCTTCTGTTTTGAGTAATGCTTGATATTGTTCTGTTAATGAAGCATCTGGTTCAGTTAAGATTCGTACGAAATCTTCTGCAGATAAAGCATCAAGTTCTACACGGATTGGAAATCGTCCTTGTAATTCAGGAATTAAATCAGAAGGTTTGGTTAAGTGGAAAGCACCTGAGGCAATAAATAAAATATGATCTGTTTTAACCATTCCATATTTTGTACTAACCGTACTGCCTTCAACGAGGGGTAATAAATCACGTTGAACTCCTTCTCGAGAAACTTCTCCACCTCCACCGCCTAATTCAGAGCGTTTACAAACTTTGTCTATTTCATCTAAAAAAACGATCCCATTCTGTTCTACAGCTTCAACAGCAGATAATTTAACGTCATCTTCATTCACAAGTTTAGAGGCTTCTTCTTCTTGTAATGTTTTTAACGCATCAGAAATCTTCATTTTACGGGCGCTTGTTTTTCCACTATTCAGGTTTTGAAACATCCCTTGTAGTTGGCTAGTCATATCTTCCATGCCTGGAGGGGCCATAATTTCAACACCTACCGAGTGAACTTTAATGTCTACTTCAATTTCTTTATCGTCCAAATCACCTTCGCGTAATTTTTTGCGCATTTTTTGACGAGTGGATGACTCGGTCTCTGAAATCATCCCGTTTTCTGCACTAGGTAAGAGAATGTCCAATACCTTTTCTTCAGCAGCATCTGCTGCGTGGTTCTGTACTTTTTCAATTTCAGACATGCGATTCATTTTTACAGCAGTATCAACTAAATCGCGGATAATAGATTCAACATCTCGCCCTACATAGCCAACTTCAGTAAATTTTGTTGCCTCTATTTTAATAAAAGGAGCATTAGCTAAACGTGCCAAACGCCTAGCTATTTCAGTCTTTCCTACACCAGTTGGACCAATCATTAAGATGTTTTTTGGTGTAATTTCATCTCGTAACTCTTCTGCAACGCGAGTTCGGCGCCAGCGGTTTCGTAGAGCAATAGCTACAGAACGTTTTGCGCTGGATTGACCTATAATGTGTTTGTCTAGTTCGCTTACAATTTCTTTGGGTGTCATTTTGGTCATTCTATTTACTCTTTGTTTCTTCTGGAGATTCTGCGTCTAATTCTTCGATGCGGAGGTTGTGATTGGTATAGATACATATATCAGCTGCAATATGTAAGGATTTTTCAACAATATCACGGGCACTTAGATCGGTATTCTCAAGTAATGCTCGAGCTGCAGATTGTGCAAAGGAGCCACCAGAGCCAATGGCCATTAGGTCGTATTCTGGTTCTATAACATCACCTGTACCTGAAAGGATTAATGAAGTTTTTGCATCTGCAATAGTGAGTAATGCCTCTAGTTTTCTTAAGGCACGGTCTGTACGCCAATCCTTTGCCATTTCTACAGCAGCACGAGTTAAATTACCTCGATGTTTTTCTAATTTACCTTCAAAATGTTCAAACAGGGTGAATGCATCGGCTGTTGCACCCGCAAAGCCAGCGATAACTTTATCATGATATAAGCGGCGCACTTTACGTGCATTGCCCTTCATGACAGTATTACCTAAAGAAACTTGTCCATCACCACCGATAACAACTTTGCCATCACGGCGAACTGAAAGTATTGTCGTGCCTCTAAAACTCACTTTGTACCCACTTAAGAAAAGTAAATCTGACAATTTTACAGGTTCTAATCAAGGTTGGGGGAAAATTAATGATTTAATCTTAAAAAAATTGATGTGATGGAATATTGAATGAAAAACTAATCAGGTTGAGTTAACAAAAAGTTCAGATTCTCTTCAATGAGGAATCGCTGAG
>CAZZIX010000030.1:12834-17293 GCA_964654345.1 uncultured Methylomarinum sp. | reverse complement strand
TAGCAAAAGATTTAGAATATGACGAATCAAAACAAGCCAATGAACAATGGCTTAACCGGATACCTGACGATCCCGCTGGTTTATTGAAACGTAAATTCAAATACCAATACAAGCAGCGCAACCAATAAAAGAAGATGTATAAAAAAAATTACTCTCAAATCATAAGGCAGCTGGAAATTTTAGTTTTGTTTTTTATTTCAAGCCAAATGGTTTTCGCAACAGAAATTAGAACCACTGTAGACCGAACCCCCGTCAATATTAATGAATCATTTCAAATAATATTTACTTCAACCCAACCACCTGATGGCCAACCTGATTTTAGCCCTTTGGAAGAAAACTTTACAATATTAAACGAGGCCCAACAAAGACAAAATTCATTAGTCAATGGAAGATATAGACGGACTATTCAATGGATATTGAATGTTATGGCTAAGAAAACAGGTAGTCTGTCTATCCCCTCCATTTCTTTCGGCAATGATGCCAGCCAACCTGCCACACTATTAGTCACTAAAAATACTAGCAACAGCCAAAACAATGCGAACAATCAAGATTTATTTTTAGAAGTTGGAGTTTCTTCTCTAACGCCTTATGTTCAAGCACAAGTTATTTATACTCTTCGGTTTTTTCAAAGAGTACAAATATCACAAGCAAGTTTAAATGAACCTAAACTGACAGATGCCATTATTGAACAAATAGGTGAAGACAAAAATTATAATACTGAACTAAGTGGAGTTAACTATCTTGTTACAGAGAGGAAATATGCAATTTTTCCTCAAAAAAGTGGCACTAAAACAATTAAACCCCTAGTGTTAACTGCCAATGTAATTTCTAACAATCGCCCTAGCTTCAATGGTTTCTTCAACTCCCGGCAAACTACTACAAAACGAGTAAGCTCAAAAGAAATTACACTAAAAGTCAAACCCGCACCCAAAGGCTTTTCTGGAAAACACTGGATTCCATCTGAACAACTTTATCTTGAGGAAAAATGGTCAGGGGATATTCATCAAATAAAGACAGGGGAACCGTTAACACGAACTTTAACTATCTTAGCTAAAGGCACCATGTCGGCCCAATTACCTGATTTGCACACAGAATCCGCAGATTATAAATTAAAGACTTATTCAGACCAACCTAGTTTAAAAGAACAAAAAAATGCAGATGGCTTAATTTCCCTAAGAGAACAAAAAATAGCTTATATTCCATCAGAGCCAGGAAACTATACTCTACCAGCAATAGAAATACCTTGGTTTAATACTAAAACTCAGAAAATGGAAGTAGCAGCAATCCCAGAAACAACTGTTACTGCAATTTCTTCTGCTCAACCCTCTTCTAACAACCAGATTCTATCTCCCACACAACTTGAAACAACTAAACCTGAACCGATTGTTCACAAAGTAGAAAATAATTTTTGGAAATGGTTTTCTCTTTTCCTAGCTTGTGGCTGGCTTGCAACCTCCTTGTTTTTTAATAAAAACTCTCCAAAAAATGAAATAGTGCCAATTAACCCTAAGCAGTTAAAACTGAAAGAAATCATTAAAACAATCAAGCAAGCTTGTAAGGATAATAACCAGGTAGAAACTAAAAATGCATTATTAGACTGGGGGAAACTAAAATTTAATGAAACTAACTTATCAACTATTGCATCACACTGTGAGTTTCGTTTAAGCGAACAAATTATTACATTAAACAATAATTTATACTCAACAAGCCCATCGATACATTGGGAAGGTAAAAAGCTATTCCAGGCCTTAGCCGAAAACAATGCATTGGAGAGATTAAACAAAAAAATAGATAACACTCTGGAACCACTTTATAAGATATGAAAGTAGGCATAATAGGCTTGGGGACAATGGGACTTGGAATGGCACGAAATATTGCTAAATCAGGCCTACTTGTCGCTATTTATAACAGAACTAGCAAGAAAGCTACAAATCTTGGTAAGGAATTAAATTTAACCCCCTGCTCTTCCCCTCAGGAACTAGCAGGACAAGTTGATATTGTTCTGATCTGCGTATCAAAAGATGTAGATGTTTTACAAATGATAAATGCAATAGCTGAATCTATAAAACCGAATACTGTTGTCATTGATTTATCAACTATCAGTATCGAAACAGCTCAAAAGGCCGCAAAAATTTTATCCGAAAAACAAGTTTCATACCTTGATGCTCCAGTTTCGGGCGGTGCAGAAGGTGCAAAAAATGGATCACTTGCCATTATGGTCGGTGGTGATAAAAAAACCTTAAAAAAAGTACTCCCCGTTTTAGAGGTAATAGGTTCACGAATTATTTATATTGGACAAACTGGTTCAGGCCAAGGAGCTAAAGCTGTTAATCAGATAATGGCTGCGGGTATAAATCAAGCTGTTACTGAAGCATTAGCTTTTGGTCAATCACAAGGTTTAGAAATGAATGCTGTGATTGATGTAATTTCAGGTGGAGCGGCAAGCAACTGGTTTCTACAAAACAGAGGAACAAGTATGCTACAAGAAATATTTAGGCCTGGTTTTAAAGTAGCCTTACACCATAAAGATTTAGTCATTTGTAAAAATATGGCACAACAATCAGGGGCTGTTACAAACTTAATAGAACAAACTTTAACAGACTACGAAAAGTTAATTGAGCAAGGTTATGCAGATGAAGATATTTCTGCGTTATATCGATTGAAAAAGGTTTAAATCATTATCATAAAGCTGCGTAACTGTTTATGCAACAGCGAAAATGTTAAAACTTTAGTGGTTTTTATGCTTTTAGTACAAGTAAAATCGCTAAAATAATTTAGCTTCGGTACTTAATACCAGCGGAGAATTTCAAAATGCCAAGCATATCAGTTCTTAAAACATTACTACGCGAACTAATCACTCGTGAACAAAGTTCGCGAGTTAATGAGCCAGACCTTGTGATGGATGACCCTGAAAAAGTTTTAGCTTACACTCGCGCAGGGCGTGAAGATGGCGTTATGGCGCCTGTTTATTTGTTTCATTGCGCACAAATATGTGGAATTATACATTCAGGCGATACAGTTGTAGACTTAGGTTGCGGCCCAGCAACTCAATTAGCGATGGTTGCTAGGTTAAACCCAAAAACAAATTTCATTGGTGTTGATCTTTCGACAGCTATGCTTGAAAAGGCTCAAAACTATATTACTGAACAAAGATTGAAGAACGTTGAATTTCGTAAAGGAAATATCACCGATCTTTCATTTTTTGGCAACCAGACAATAGATGCCGTTATTTCTACTGTTGCCTTACATCACTTACCAAATGAAGTTGCTTTGGAGAAAACATTTTCAGAAATTGATCGCATTCTTAAAAAAAACGGGGGACTTTATCTTGTTGATTTTGGGCATTTAAAATCTGAAAAATCCATAACTGATTTTGCATATCAGTACTCTGATTCTCAACCTGAGCTTTTTACTTTGGATTATCTATACTCCTTACGAGCAGCCTTTTTATTAGAAGATTTTAAAAGGTTAACATCAAAACACCTCAAAGAAGCTTATCTGTATTCAACTTTTTTAGCACCTTTTATGGTTGCAATCAAAAGCCATTCTCGCTGCGATAAGCGTAATCAAGGGGTTATTAAGCAACTTCACGTTTTTCGCGATAATCTTCCGGACCATCATAAAACAGATCTTGCTGATTTACGTACTTTTTTTCGTCTTGGAGGATTGCACAGCAAGCTACTAGAATAAATAGAGTAACCTTTTTTGTGTCACTTCTCCTTAACCGAATGATAATATTAAATAAATTAGCTCATTGCTCATCTTATTTTAGTTCGAGATAAAAATTTTATGTTACTTTTCCATTTTTAGCGCCTTAGATACAAACAATAGTGTCTCCAAATAACGACGTTTAAAACTATTTTACTTATCCACTGTTCAAGCTTCATTTAATTGATACACTAAGCACCGCAAAAAATTAATCCTATTATAGCGACTTATCATTCCCTAAAAAAACTGGCTCATATACTGCTTAAGAGATAAACTAGTGGTGATGGAACAAAAGCCATCTCACCAAGAAGCAGGGGACATAAAGCTTTTTAGCCAGTAAAACTGGCTCTCCAGCGAGTTCTTCAATACAAAAAAACCCCTATTCTTAAATATTCACCACAACTTTTATTAATTTATAGGAAGAAAAAATGTTAAAAAAAATAATCTTCACAAGCCTTTTTTTACTTAGCTCACAAAATATCATGGCTCTAAATTTAGGCGATGTCACGAGTACTGCTGAAACGGCAAAAGAGACAAAAGAAACAGCTGATAACCTAGGCACTGCAAAAAAAGCCGCTAATAAATTACAAGACGGATCAATGACTGACACTGCAAAAGAAGTAGTGACTGATGGAGCAAAAGGTGGGGTGGAAGGTGCAGTAGAGGGTGCAAAAAGTGGTTCTATCACTGAAGGCGCAACAGAAGGAGCTATGGACGGAGCAAAATCTGCTCTTGATTAATTTAAGATAAC
>CAZZIX010000030.1:0-12734 GCA_964654345.1 uncultured Methylomarinum sp. | reverse complement strand
TTATTACTTCACAAATGGTATTGAGGGCTAAATTCATGCACAGCATCGACCATTGCCTTGACATGTTCGGGATTTACATCAGGCAAAATCCCATGCCCTAAATTAAAAACATGCCCTGAGCCTTGTCCATATTTTTGCAAAATTGATTTAACTTTTTCTCTTATCAACTCTGGCTCCCCATATAATGCAATAGGATCCATATTTCCTTGCAGTGCCACTTGTTCCCCTACCCGGTCTCTTGCTCTTGAAATATCTGTTTGCCAATCTAAACCTAAAGCACTATATCCGGCATCAGCCATTTTCTCTAACCACAATCCGCCACCTTTTGTAAAAAAAAGAGTCGGAACTTCTACTCCATCTCTATTCGTATTAAGTAAAGAACGAACTTGCTTTGCATAATTTAATGAGAATTCTAAATAGTCTTCGGTAGATAACATACCACCCCATGTATCAAAGACCATGACGGCTTGCGCGCCTGCTTCTATTTGAGCATTCAAATACAAAGCAACAGATTGAGCAAGCTTATCTAACATAAGATGCATTAACTTAGGTTGTTGATACATCAACCCCTTAACTTTCTCAAAACTTTTGCTACTACTCCCTTCAACCATATAAGTAGCGAGCGTCCAAGGACTTCCAGAAAAACCTATCAAAGGCACTTTACCCTGCAAATTTTTTCTGATTAAGCTAACTGCATCAATAACATAACTCAAATCACTGCCAGGATCGGGGATAGGTAAATTCCGGATATCATTTTCAGTTCTAACAGGATTTCTAAATTTTGGCCCTTCGCCTTCACTAAAGAATAACCCTAAACCCATTGCATCAGGAATTGTTAGAATATCCGAGAATAATATTGCCGCATCAAAATCAAACCGCTCTAATGGCTGTAAAGTCACTTCGCAAGCTAACTCAGGATTAGTACACAAATCTAAAAAACTACCTGCTTTTGCACGGACGGCTCTATATTCAGGCAAATAACGTCCCGCCTGTCTCATCATCCAGACAGGCGTTCTATCAACTGGTTGTTTAAGTAACGTTTTAATGAAAATATCATTTTTTAAAGCTGTCATATTTTATTTTTTAATCATCTCTTGTAACCCTCTAAAACTTCTGATCCACGCTTTTCTAAATCGAGCAGGTAAAGATTTCATTTTTAAAGAGGCTGTTGCTGCATCTTTAAAGGATCCATAGATAACAACATATTGATTGTTTCTCTGCTTTCTTTTTCTAAAAAACTTAAGATTATCAGAAAGACCTTTATATTCTGACAAAAAACCTGATACTGCATCCTGCGTAGATAAGACAATTAGCTGCATAGTGTAATGATTTTTAGATTGCTTTAAGACCCACATACTATCATCAGCTCTTATGATCACATCTTTTTTTAGCTCTTCATTTTTTTCATCAGTTTTCTTTTTAGTCTCTATAGAAACTTGAAATCTATCCTTATCTATTAATTCTTTACTTGGTTTTTCTAGAACTATTTGTTCCTCAGTATTTTTACCCACCAATTCAACAATTTTATTTTTTTCTATCGACTCTTGAAATTTAGAACTTTCTTCTTTTTTCTGGGAAAAAGAGGCGGTTTCAACTTTTATTTCTTCACCTTTTTTTTCAGTTATTTTAGTTTTATGATCAATTTTTTGAACAGTCTTTTTATCAGGAGAACTTTCTTTTGGCTCTTTTTTATTGACTTTATCAGCAGTAATCACTTGTGGATTATTTATTTCTACATCTGTCTCAGACTGAACGTAATAGTGTGTTTTATCTATTTTTTCAGGTTTATTTTTTGACAAAGGTAGGTTATTTTTATCACCACTTTGGCTTGCTTCAGGTTCGCTATTAAATAAATAATTAGTCAGCACAGTCAATATTAATGCAGCAATTAATGCGAGCCCAATCCATTTATATTTCTCTATGCTGATAATATTAAAATTATTTTCTTTTGATACTTCATAAATTATTTCCCCAGGGATTCCATTCGTTTTTTTGTATATTTTTTCTATTAACTGGTCATTAATATTATTAAATTCTAAATTGATTCCTGGTTGGGCAGATAGACTTCTTAAAAAAACACCACTTTGTTTTTCTGTTAATGGGGGAATATCTATAAAATGGCAATCATCTATTCTACGATCAGAATTCTTTTTCGATTGTATTTCATCAAGAGTTAAAGAAAATACAATTTTTAAACATTTATTTTCACTAGCAAAGTCAATAAGAGTATCAATCAATCCAGGCATTAATTGTCCTGCATCATCAAAAATAACAACAACCTTCTGATTATTCTTATCAAGCATTGATAAAACTTCTGAGACATCTTGATTTTCAGCATCAAAACCAAGTTGATTTTCTAACAATCGCACTAATTGGTATTGAAAATTATCAAAACTTAAATCAGATGCCCCTTGAATACAAACTAGTGATAATGTATCTTTTTCACATTTTGTTAGTTCATCAATTAAAACTGTTTTCCCTATGCCATTTGGTCCACAAATAACCAAAGACTGTTTAAGATTTGTAATCAAATGGATCAATAAATGCAATTTCTGAGCACGCTCTAATGTTAACAAAGCAGACTCAACGCCCTTTATCTTGGGCATATGAATTTTATTCATTCGAAAAATTGGCGATTCATTATCCTGCATAATTATTCAAAGTTTGCTCAAGAAGCAATTGATCTACACTTACCGGTAATGTTGCTTTACCAATAGACTCAAGTAAAATCAGTCTTATTTTTCCATCAACATTTTTTTTATCTACAGCCATTAAATCTAAAAACTGTGTAACATTCATTCCTTTAGGTGGACTAACAGGTAACTGAGCCAATTTTAATAAGGCAATAATCCTTTCCATATCATCATTTGTTATCCATCCCATTCTCTTAGAAAGATCCGCAGCATAGCAAATGCCTATTGCAACAGCTTCACCATGAAGATATGTGCCATAACCCATTCCTGTTTCAATTGCATGACCAAATGTATGCCCTAAATTTAAAGTTGCACGAATTCCCGACTCAAATTCATCTTCCACTACAACTTCTGCTTTATTGAGACAAGATCTTTCTATCACGTAGGCTAATGCATCTTTATTTCTTGCAAGTAATAATCCTATATTTTTTTCTAACCACTCAAAAAACTCTAAATCTCGAATCAGCCCATATTTTATAACTTCTGCAATACCAGCAATTAATTGTCGATCGTCTAAAGTATCCAACACATCCATATCAGCAATCACACACTGCGGCTGATAAAACGCACCTATCATATTTTTACCTAAAGGATGGTTTACACCTGTTTTTCCTCCAACAGATGAGTCCACTTGTGCCAAGACAGTTGTTGGAATCTGGATAAAAGGGATGCCACGTTGATAGCATGCAGCAGCAAACCCTCCCATATCACCAACCACACCACCACCTAGCGCGATTAACGTTGCATTTCTACTGTACTTATTCTCAAGTAAATGGTCAAAAATTTTATTGATATTTTCTAAGTTTTTATATTGCTCACCATCAAGAAGCTCAATAGTATCAACTTGAAACTCTACTAAACTTTTTTGTAAAAATGATAAGTAATAGGGCGCTACCGTAACATTAGTAACAATTAACACTTGTTTTGATTTGATATGCTTTATCAACAACTCCTTTTGCGATAATAATCCAGAGCCAATATAAATAGGATAACTGTTTTCTTTTAACTCAACTCGCAACTCTTTCATACTCGCTTAATGAATTCCGTTATATTCATTCAAAATATTTTGCACTACCGCTTTACTCTGCATGATACTTGTTTCTATTGTAAAATCTGCACAACTTAGATAAAAACCTTCCCTTTCGGCAAATAACGCCTCAATACGTTCTCTTGGATCAGTGGTTTTAAGCAAAGGTCGTTGATTGTCTCTTTTGGTTCTTTGCAATATTTTATCAACCGAACATTGTAAATATACAATAAAACCATTATTTTTTAAAGCCTTACGATTTTCTTCGCTTAAAATAGCTCCACCTCCAGTAGCCAAGACTATTCCATCAATTTGTGTAAGCTCTTGAAGCATATTTCGTTCACGAATTCTAAAACCTTCTTCACCCTCATATTCAAATATCGTTGGAATATCTACACCTGTCTGTTCTTCTATTGCTTTATCACTATCATAAAAAGGTAATTGTAGTGATGTAGCCAATTGCCTGCCAATGGTAGTCTTACCGGCTCCCATCAGACCAATCAAATAAATATTTTCTGCTTGTTTCCCCATCCTAAAACCTCAATTGGACGCTATTATTATTAATAATTTTTGTTCAACCAAAAATAAATCAGTTGATAGATAAGTGTGTTTATCACTATGATTAGAAACAATTTTAATTCATTTCTCTCCCCCCCATAAGGGTGAGTAAACTTCTCCTGATGAATTATTGTAGGTTAAATATAACATTCAACATTATTATTCGGTAATTAGAATCAAGATGGGCGTGATTAAAAGTGAAATAAAGATTTGCTAGCTTGGCTAACACCTCTATCTCTAACCCACCATCTTTTGCAAAAGTGGCGTTGGGTTGCCAAAGAAACCGCAACCTACATTCTTTTTATTTAATTCTCTTTTAATCACGCTCAATTAGGATTCTATCCTATTTACTTAAGACCAACCTATTAAAACACTATTTTAAACCAATAAAAAAGGGGGCATCAAGCCCCCCTCTTTTTACTTATTATACGTTATCTTTTATCATCTAGTCGATAAGGTATTTTTTACTATTTTAGGCGTTATAAAAATCAACAACTCCTTTTTTCTTTCACTTTCGATTTTCTTTTGAAATAAAAACCCTACTCCTGGCAAATCGGCAAGAAAAGGAATTTTATAGACTTCATTCCCTGAATTCCCCTCATAAACACCACCTAAGACAATTGTTTCTCCATCTCTAACACGAACCATTGTATCAATTTCTCTTTTATCAATCCCGCCAGTAGCTACGTCAGGTGAGTCTTTTTTAATTAATAAGTCCATTATCACATCACCATCGGGTGTGATTTGAGGTGTAACATTTAATTCTAATACTGCATCTATCAATTCTGTTTGTGTTCCATCCTGGCTAACCGTTGTATAGGGTATTTGTATCCCTTGTTTGATATAAGCGACTTCTCTATCAGATGTCATGACTCGAGGATTTGCTAATATCTCCCCTCTATTATTATTTTCTAATGCTGATAATTCCAAATTAAGCACATAGTCTGCAGCTCTAGCTAATGTCATTCCCAAAGCACCGACGGGATGCCCAGCTATTGCATTTGCGCCTAAATCTACCAAATAACCAGCACCGTCAGGAACAGAAACAAAAGAGCCATCAGAATCTGGCACTAACTCTCCAAATGTGTTTTGTCCGGCACCCATGGCAAAAACTTTACCTGAACCAACTTGAGCAGCTTTTGCTATACCAAACCTGACACCAATTTCCTGGGCAAAGCTTGTATCTGCTGTCACTATTCTTGCTTCAATCATAACTTGTCTGACAGGTACATCCAGAATTTTGATCATCTCTGCAATTTCTTCAAGCTGTTTTGCAGTTTCCTTAACGATAATGGTATTAGTTCTGCCATCAACCGTTGCACTGCCTCGTGCAGATAACATTCCTTGCATTTCAGAAGATTCAGTTGATCTTGACCCTCTTGAACTTGAATTACCTCCACTAAAACCTGATAACCCTGAATTTTGACCTGAACCTGAGCCTGAACTTGACTGATTCATTTGAGTGACTGATTTCACAACATTTGACCCAGTCAATAATTGTAAAATATCTTCAGCTTTTGCATAGTTAATCTGTAAATATTCTGTTCTTAATGGTTCTAGCTGTTCAATGACTTTTTTAGCTTCTAACTCTTCTTTCTCAATCTTGGTTATTTCTGTTGAAGGAGCCACTAAAACAACATTTCCCATTTCTCTTTTAGCTAAGCCTTTAGATTTAAGAATCAAATCTAAAGCTTGATCCCAAGGGACATCGTTTAAACGTAAACTCACATTTCCACTAACAGAATCTGCTGCAACAATATTAAGCCCAGTAAAATCGGCCAGGATTTGTAAAACCGATCTGACCTCAATATCCTGAAAATTAAATGTTAATTTTTTACCTGAATAAGGAAATTTACTTTTTAACATTGCTTTCTTTTCAGCTATTGACAGTGGAATAAAATCTACTGCTAACATGCCATCAGACTGATAAGATGAGTAATCATAATGACCACCCCCTAAAGAAACTGTCAACGACACCCCATTCCCTTTGGTTTGTGCATCTATCGTTTGTACCGGTGTCGCGAAATCTGATACATCATAGCTTTTTGCTAATCTTTCAGGTAGCTTAGTATTTAGAAAATTTAAAATAACTTTTCCACCCTGCTCTTTCATATCAACGATTGTATTAGTAGACGAAAGGTTTATGAGCAAACGCCCTGCACCTTTTGGTCCTCTACGAAAATCAATATTTTTAATGGCTTGCTCAGGAAATAAATTTGATTTTCTAAGCTTTGCTTTATTCTTCAAGCTAAGTGGCTTTGCTACATTTTTTGATCCATTAGAATCATTTTTCTTCATTAAAAGATCAGGCTTAACCTTTTTCTTTAATTTTGGAGACTTCAAATTATACTCTGAGCCAACTGAAGCCAACGGTTCCAAAACAACCTTAACCTTGTTGTCAACAACCTCTAAATCATAAGAGGCCGTTTCTGCAAGATTAATAACGACTCGCGTCCTACCTGCAGCCTCAACGACATGAACTGCTTTAACGGCCCCTTGATTAACCTTATACATTTTTTTGTCTAAATTGCTATGTATATCTGCAAAATCAAGAGAAATTCTTGCAGGGTTATTCGTTTGAAACACCTTGGGAGTATCAACCGCTCCATTTAAAGCTAGCTCAATTTGAACCTTATCTCCTGATAAAGAAGAAAATTTAACATCTGTAATCGCTTTATCTTCAACCCATACATTTAAATTTGATATGGAAGTTAATTCCGAAATAGCTGTATTTTCTGCTATTACGGAAGGAGCTTGCGCCATCAATATAAATAGCCCTGCTGCGACTCCGCCACAATGGCGAAGTGCTTGTACTTTCATTGCTCTATTATTTTTCATACTCATCATGTAACCCTTAATCACTCAGCCAGTTGTAATGAAGCTTGCTGTTCAACCCAAGAACCTGTTTTATCAGGAACAATTTCCATTAATTCTATTTTTCCACCTAAAATTCGAATAATTTCACCATAATTTGCTCCCATATAGTTTCCTCTTTGAACTCGATGAATTGTTCCATCACTGGCCTTAATCAGCCCCCACAGTCTTTCTTCCATTGTTAACGTTCCTACCATTTGTAGCGTATCTAAAGGGTAAGATTCTAATTCTTCTCTCCTTCTTGATGTGTCTGGTGCAATCCCTGTACTAGAGGAAATATCTGTCGTTTTTTCTTCCTTTGTTTTTTCTACCTGTCTAAAAGGATCCCTTAACCCATCAGGGTTAAAAATAAACGGCTCAACTACTTTTATCTCTGGTAATGCCTGAATTGTTCCTTTTGGCCTATCCTTAACCTCTTTAACGTACTGGGTTAAATCACTAACATCGTCATTAATACAACCAGATAAGCATAAAACTACAATACCAAAACCAAGACGCCTTACTTTCATTTTATTTTGAAACCCTATTTTTTCAGTCAAGATCCTCATTATTTCCGCCTATTTTTTTTCGCTTTCTTACCGCTATCTAACTCTTCATTATAAGTTTTGATAATTGCGTTCATGATCAGTAAAGAGCTTTTATCTGCTGTCTTACCAACAGGAGAAATATTAACGTTATGTACCGTTACTATTCGTGGTAATGATGCCAACCCACTAACAAAAAGCCCTATCTCTTCATATCTGCCGATCACTCTTATATTGATAGGTAGCTCAGAGTAAAAATCTTTTCGAATTGTCGCAGCCGGCTTAAAAAGTCGAAATTCTAAACCACTTGCCAGACCCGTTTGAGAAATATCTATTAATAAATTCGCCACTTCTGCCTGGGTAGGCATTTGCTTAATCATTTCTCCCAAGGATGCTTCAATTTGAGTCAGTTGTTCCCGATAATCAGATAAATTAATCGCTTTTTTTTGTTTATTTTCAAATGAAGTTTTTAATTCAGTCTCATTTTTCTCAAATTGTTCTAGTTCATTAAGTTGATCAAGCGTTATGTAATAAATGCCTGCAGCTCCAACTAAAATAGAAACTAAAACGAATGTTGCTATTTTTACTGGTAATGGCCATGAGCCTGCCGCATTAAAATCCCAATTAACTTCTGATAAATTTATCATTTTTTACCACCCTGTTTTGTTAGCTGCGATCCTTTTTGCTTGGCAAGCATAGAAAACTTATTGTACTGATCATTTTTCCCTTGATCTTTTCCTTGAATTTCTTTTAATTCCGGAGCTTCAAGCCAGAAAGACTTATCTATACCTCGCATATAAGCTGAGACTCTAGCATTTGACAATGCACTACCCGTTAGTGCTAAGTTTTTACCTGTCTGAACAAACTTTGTTAGAAAAATACCTTCTGGTGTACTTGTTGATAATTCATCAAATAAATGAACTATTTGTGGACGACTTTCTTGTAACTGCTGAATAACATCAATTTTAATTAATAATTGGCTCTTTTTTAGCTCAATATCTTTAATCTCTTTGATTTTCTTATCAACTATCACAATCTCAGTTTCAATTATTTTATTTCGCCTTTGTTGATGACTTTTCATACTTTCAATATAAAAATATCCCAAAGAAAAGACTAGACAAGTCATAACAACAACCAACCCTAATTTTGCAATAAAGTCTTGTTGTTTTTGTTGGCGAAGTTCATCACGCCATGGAAGTAAATTTATTTTTGCCATTAATCAAAACTCCTTAATGCCAGTCCACATGCAATCATCATTGAAGGAGCATCATTACTTAAACTTTGTGGTTTTATCTTATTAGATAGCACCATATTGATAAAGGGGTTTGCGATATAAACCGGAATACCTAAATCTTGCTCTACTAATTTATCCATTCCAGCTATTGACGCACACCCTCCAGCCAGAACAATATTACCAACCTTTTCATTAACATTTGAAGAGGTAAAAAATTGTAATGACCGCGAGATTTGTTGAACTACTGCTTTTTTAAAGGGGTCTAATACATCAATACCATAATTGTCTGGCAAGCCCCCATGCTTTTTTGCTAGTCCAGCTTCTTCAAATGATAAGCCATATCGACGTTGAATTTCTTCAGTCAATTGCTTACCACCAAAACTTTGTTCTCGTGTATAGATTGTTCGATCGTTGTGAACAACATTTAATGTAGACATGGTTGCCCCAATATCCATTATTGCCACAGCCTGCTCGTTAGATGCTTCAGGTAATTGTTCAGAAAATACCGAAAACGCATTTTCCATTGCAAAAGCTTCAACATCAACGATTGATGCTTCTAACCCTGCCTTGGCTAACGCCTCAACTCTATCCTCAACATTTTCACGTCTGGAAGCCGCCAACAGAACATCAACCATTTCCGGGGCATTTTCAGTGATACCCTGCACTTCAAAGTCAAGATTAACTTCATCCAACGAATAAGGAACATATTGATCAGCCTCTACAAGTATCTGATCTTCCATCTCGTCTTCACTTAACGTTGCAGGCATTGAAATAATTTTGGTCATCACTGAAGACCCCGCCACTGCTACACTAGCCTTCTTTGTTTTAGTTCCAGACTGCTTAACAGCGGCTTTAATTGCATTAGCAATCACATCAACATCGTTGATACTTTTATCAACCACTGCATCTAGAGGTAAAGGAGAAACTGCGTAACTTTCTACTTTATACCTAGACCCTGACCAACTCAATTCTAATAATTTAATGGCAGCAGTACTTATATCAACACCAAGTACAGCAGATTGCCCTCTTTTTAACCAGTTCATTGATGAACCCTTTTAATAATATAAAAACTTAAATAACTATTTACTTGCATTACGTTTTTTTAATGTCAATTTTATTGATTTATAACAATCAAAGTTACTTTAGTTCCAAAGTATAGTAGTCTTTTAAATTTTTACATTAAATGAAAAATATTTACTCTTATAGAAAATAAAAAAACATTTATTTCAATCTCTTACCTATATGTTTATATTTTTTTTTTTATTATTATTAGTCATTAAAAATGGGCTATGCTATCAATATGGTAAAAAAACAGGGCATTAAGAGCGGGATTTTTATTTTTTTCCAAGTCATTTTTAAATAGGCTTAAACTCTATTTTTTAATAAAAAATGCATCTCTATCAATAGCCACTATAATGCAGTACAATCTAACCATTCTCAGACACAACCAATTTGCCTAATGCCTTTCAAATCATTCCTTTACAAAGGGGCATCTTGTGAAATTTCTTCTTATCTTTCCAATAAATCATTGTGACTACATCTCATTTTTTGTTTAAGGTTTTAAAGTGGACTTTTTTCCTTTTTACCACTGCTTCCCTCTGTATAGCAGTAGTTGGGTATTATTTTTATAATAAGTTACAAGATGAACTCCCGGACATAGAACAACTCAAAACAGTTGAATATAAAGTACCCTTAAATATTTATAGTAGTGATGAGGTCTTATTAGCACAATTTGGAGAAAAAAAAAGAATTCCGATCACTATTGATGACGTTCCACAGCAATTAATTAATGCCTTTCTTGCAGCAGAAGATGGTAATTTCTATTCCCACCCAGGTGTTGATTATAAAGGATTAATACGTGCAGCCATTCAGTTGATCCTAACTGGCAAAAAAAAACAAGGCGGTAGCACTATAACAATGCAAGTTACCCGAAATTTCCTACTAAGTAGGGAAAAAACCTACCTACGAAAAATTAAGGAAATAATCTTAGCCCTAAAAATAGAAAAGAAATATTCAAAAAATAAAATTCTGGAACTCTATTTAAACAAGATTTTTTTAGGGCATCGTGCTTATGGAATAGCCGCCGCCTCTTCAACATACTATGGCAAGAATTTATCTGAGCTAGACCTTTCACAACAAGCTATGCTAGCTGGCTTACCCAAAGCACCATCCATTTACAACCCTTTAACTAACCCTGAAAGAGCTTTGCAGCGCAGAAATTATGTTTTACGTCGTATGCGTGAACTCAATTACATTAAACGACAAGATTTTGATAATGCTATAAATCAACCCATTTCATCTTCAATTCATTCGACAAAATCAAAATCTCTTGCACCTTATATTTCGGAAATGGTTCGGAAGGAAGTTTTTGAGAATTTCGGAGGGGAGGAAGCATACACTAGTGGAATGAAGGTTTATACTACGATTGATAGCTCCTTACAATTAACTGCTATAAGAGCAGTAAGATCAGCTTTACATAGCTATGACCAAAGACATGGCTACCATTCCCTACCACACAAGAACAAGCAAGAATTCAATAAATTAGATTTTTCTACAATTGGTGATACGCAATCAGCTCAGATTATAAAAATAGAAAAAAATATTGCTATTGCTAAGCTCAAAGATGACAGCTTAATAGAATTGTTGTTTAAAAATATACGTTGGGCAAAAAAATTTAAAACACAAGACTTACTTGGGCCAAATTTAAAATCCATTACAGATATTTTAAACATAAATGATTTAATTCAAGTTAGACAGAGGTTCGATAAGACTTGGGAGTTATCACAAATACCGAAAGTTGAGGCTGCATTCGTCGCCCTTAATTCAACTAATGGTGCTATCTTAGCCTTAACGGGTGGATTTGACTTTTTCAATAATAAATACAACCGCGCTACACAAGCAAAACGTCAGCCTGGGTCTGGCTTTAAACCTATTATCTACACAACTGCTCTAGAACAGGGATTTACAACAGCTAGCTTAATAAATGATGCACCGATTGTAGTTGACGATCCTTTACAAGAAGGAGAATGGAGGCCAGAAAACTACAGTAAAAAATTCTTTGGTATGACACCTCTAAGAACAGCCTTACGAAAATCAAGAAACCTTGTTTCAATTCGCCTCCTTAGAGACCTTGGCATCAAAAAAGTAACTAAAACTGCGCTACGCTTTGGCTTTTCGAAAAACCAATTACCAAATAGTCTTTCCCTAGCACTTGGCAGTGGACATGCAACGCCACTACAAATGGCTACCATGTTCTCTGTATTTGAAAACGGAGGGTTTTTGGTTAAACCCTATCTTATTAATCGAATAGAAGATAATAAGGGTAATGTTTTATTTCAAGCTGAGCCTAAAACTGCCTGTCCTTTGTGCCAAGAAAAAAACGTTGAAAAATCAAATTCTGCTCCACAAATTATCTCCCCACAAATTAGTTATCTTATGAACTCTTTATTACGAGATGTCGTTCAAAGAGGAACAGCCACTCGCGCTAAAACTTTAAACCGAAATGACCTCGCAGGAAAAACGGGCACAACGAACGAACAAAGAGACACCTGGTTTAATGGTTTTAGTGCGGGTATTTCAGCAACTGCCTGGCTAGGTTTTGATGCAGCAACTCCATTAGGCCGACGTGAAACAGGGGGGAAAGCAGCACTCCCTATCTGGATAGACTTTATGCAAGCTGCGTTAAAGAACAAACCTGAACATGATCTTTTAGTTCCAAAAGGAATAACTAAAGCTTATATTGACCCTAAAACAGGACTACTAGCTCAACCAGATTCTTCTACTGGTATTTGGGAGTTTTTCTTAGATGAAAATGTACCAACAGA
>CAZZIX010000029.1:4187-17682 GCA_964654345.1 uncultured Methylomarinum sp. | reverse complement strand
GTTGAAGGGTATCTCCAAATAAACCTAAAATAACTAGTGAGGCAATAGCAATCATAGCGACCAGTGGAAGGTATTCTGGCAGGGCTTGTCCTTGTCTGCTTGATGAGTTCTTTTGCATTAGGCGTTTTTTATCCGTGTAGGGCAAAACCCCTGTATATTTTAAAGTCAAGAAAGTTAGGTTGTTGGTGCTGTCTATTGGGCTACTTTGAGTCTATGCGGACTCACTTGGAGGAAAAGGGTGGCGCTTTCCTCCAAGTCATCATGTGTATCATGCCGGATAACGCTGCCGCTCATCCAACTTACGGGTTACGAAATATCAGGTAGGTTTGGCTCCCGTTTTTTTTCCAGCATAACGGATGCTGAAAATGTTGGGTTAACGATAGAGCCGTTAGCCCAACCTACAGGTCTAGCAATAATCAAAAAAGAGTCTAAAAAAAGACTTTATTGCACAGGGGTCACATCACTCTCATTAACATCAAAAGTAAATGTATTTGGAACCTGATGTTGTTCTACATGATAGATTGTCGTGCGTCCTTTTATTTTTAAACATGGGATTTCAACACGGCCTGTTTCAGGAGAATAAGTTGCTAAACAGTCTCCCAGTATTTTTGCAGGTGTGGGTATATCGTTTGCATTTAGCCTAACTGTTGGTTCCGCACTGGTTAAAAATTCGGTTCCGTTAAACACCATGCCATTAGAAAATTTATTTAAAACAGTCCCAAAGCTGATCTCTCCGCGAGCGTTCTCAGCTAATTTAGGAAATATACTAATCGTATCACCATTAACAACAAATCTATTATCTCCAAAACGGAAGCGTCCATCTTTAAGCTGACCATCCTCCTCAGTTTTTAGTGAACGTTTAAGGGCTCTTTCATCATCTTGATCTAAGACCGCCGGTGAGATAATGGAGGTACGACCACTATTACTAGTGATGCGATAGGTTTTTTCTTGTGTATAGAAACGTGGTTGGTCAAAATTCACGATTACCACAATATGATCCGCATCCTTATCAATAAAATAAATATGTTTTCCTGAATTATAAACCTTCCAAAGACCAAACTGAAGAGCTCGTCCGCTATTTAAAATCTGATCTTCAGATGAAAAAACTGGGGAGTTAAAAGAGAGTGCAAAAACTAGGCAGAGAAAATATATTTTCATATTCATTGAAATATTTTTTTTAAGTAAAAAACTATTTTTACCAGAAAAAAATAAAAATAAAAATAAAAAACAGAGTTATTTTTATTTTTTTTACAAAAACGTGATTAACATCACAAATATTAAAAATAAAATAACAAGAAATGCTAGCCAATCCTCAGTTTTTTGTTAAACCATTGCTTTGCTTTAATAATAAAAACAAACAGTTATTTTTTATTTTTTTAAATTTACAACCTTAACCTAGGCTTAATAATGCGTTGAAAAAAAACCTTATTCCTTTAGAATTGGTTCTGGGCTTATTTGATAGCTCAATAACTGTGTGAAGGTGTATTCTTTTCGTAATGATGGATCTGAATGATTCCTAGCAGTTGATTTTGTCGATAGACTGTGTTGTTGAAACAGCAATGCCGTCCACTTAAATTCTATACAAAATCAAAACATTTTGTGTTTGTAATACACCTAAAGCTTTAGTTTACCCATCGCATAATTATTAAACTTAACAATCTACTAAGACGGAGAAATTATGAAACACGTTTCAATATTTAAAAACCACAATGATCTTTTTCAAGCTAAAGCAGGTAAAAAAAGCCAAAAAGGCCAAGGAATGACAGAATATCTTGCAGCAACAGCTTTGATTGGTGTTGCTTCAATTGCTGTTTTAGGCTTTATGGGTGACACTTTACAAAATCAATTTGCTGCAATGAGTCAAGAGATTTCGGGAGAAAATGGTACCGACGCAAGAGGTACTGCGAAGGATCAAGCAGATGCAGGAGTAACTCAAGCAGGTATACATAAGAATCTACAAAACTTCGTTGGACAAAATGCTGTAGCCGGTGGTGATGAGTGTACAGGAGATGATTGCTAATAAGTAAAGATCGTTACTTACGGCACTGAAAAATATCAGTGTCGTATTTTTTGATCGTTATTTCACCAACTATTGTTGGTTTGTAGAAAAAATTATAGAAAATAGCTCCATTAATATTTTGAGCATTTGTTGTACGTTTCTAGCTAATCCCAATAGTTTTTAGTAGCTGAAACAATTTATATACGAGAACTTTTTTATTAGAGCTATATTAAGCAATATAAAAAAACAAAAGCCCCTATGCAAAACCTAACATCTAAAGCAAAACAAAAAGGTCAGGCAATAATTCTTGCACTTTGCTTAATACTTATTGGCATGGGTGCTACCGTTATTCTTTACAACACCGGACAAGCGGCCTCAGAAAAAGCACGGTTAGTTAATGCTGCCGATGCTGCTGCTTACAGTGGCGCTGTTTTTATGGCGCGTAATCTTAATTTTATCGCCTATACCAATCGTGCGATGATTGCTAATCATGTAATGGTCGGGCATATGGTTAGTTATGTTTCTTGGGTGCGGATGGTGGATGACTCGACTGAGCCACTTAAACCATTAGCCGAAGTACTCGGTTTAATACCTTATATTGGTACGGTATTAAAAAAACTACTGAAGGCATCAATAAAATTTACTGAGAACGTTGTTCCTACAATACTTGACCTTATAGAGGGTTATTCTAAGCTTTATGTTCCTTTTGTAGAGCTAATGAATCAAGCCTATTATAAAACCCAGCAAGCCGCCAGCATTTATCTTCTTACGAGCACTTTTTCTTATGGCACGATGAATGATTTAATGAATAAAACCGCCAAGGAGTATAACAAAACAATAGAAATCAAAGGGATTGATAATTTATTAAATGACACTGAAGACTCTGCTAAGTCAACACAAATGGTGTTAATTATTGCACAGGCAGCAGCAGATTTTTATAAAGTGTATGGCTTTATAAAAGGGTACAGTGCAGAAGACGACAAAGGACGGATCAAGAAATTAACTCTTGATAGCCTTAACTTATCTAAAAGATGGATTAAAAAGCGCCAACCCAAAATTGCCCCTATTCACTGGGCTACCATTGTTCCTTTGCTTAAAAAAGGTAAAACGAAGTTAAAAATGGAAGGGACGGACAAAGGGGATACAGATTGGAAAGCACAAGATAAATTAGTTTGGGGTTTGTTTGGTAAAGGTAAAGCTACAGCTACTGAGTTTCTTGATACATACACAGGTGTCCCTGGGTATTATGATATTGAAGACATAAAAAAACCTCAAGATATTAGCCTACCTATTACCGTATTCGCAAGTATGCCTTTTGAGCAGGCAAGAATATACCGCCTTTTAGGAATGAAAGCCTCGGTTAAAAACTTTTCTACTGTTTCTAGAGCTGAAGCCTATTTTAGACGACCAGACCCTGAATTTAAAAAAGCAGGTAAGCATGGAGAATTCCCCAACGTATTTAATCCTTTTTGGGAAGCGCGCTTAATTAAAACCAGCATTATTCCACAACTATGAAACAACTTCGGCCTCAAATTTGTTTTTGTCGCGGACAGGCGTTAACCGAAGTATTAATATCCATGCTTGTTTTTGCTCCGATGATTTTGATAATTCCTGTTATAGGAAAATATATTGATGTTAAACAAAAAACCATTGAAGCAAGTCGATATGCTGTTTGGGAAAGGAGTGTCTGGGCAGATCCAGAAAATTCATGGAATAGTGGAGAGCAACAAAAAAGTAATGAGGATATTGCTTTAGAAGTGGACAGACGGTTCTTTGGCCACCTTTCTCAAAGAATCGCAGATAAATCAGCATATCCTTATAAAGGGAGTGTGGTAAACCCTATGTGGAATACGATTAACACCAAGCCTAAAAAATCATTAAATAACAGCAATAATACAGCTACAGACGCTTATCAACCCATTCTTAATGGCGTTAATGGAAATTCAAAAACTCTACGAGCCTATACAAAAATGACAGCAGCTGATATGCCCGTTTCGTTACTTGGTATTGATCAAGTAGCGAGCCTGATGGATATTAAAGTTAAGGATTATATTATTGCCACCGTTTCAACACCAATAAAAAACCATAGCCTCTCTGATGACAATCTAGTTATTCAGGCAAAATCTGCTCTGTTAACAAATACCTGGTCTGTCCCTAGTAAAAAAGAGTTTACTAAGCGCGTTGATGATCTGGTATTGGGAGATGAGGTTAACGATCTTATTATTAAAGTAACTGGCAATGTCATCAGCTTAGGTGGAGCAATTGCTATTGGCTTGTATTATCCAGATTTATACTTTTTAAATGCGCCTAAAATTAGATTTTTAAAAACTGATGTAGAGGTAGATTCTACTGATTTACCCAAGCATTTATTAAGAGAAAAAGATGCAGAAAATGAGAATAAATCAGTCCGTACAGAGACTGAAAAGAAAGAAAAAAAAATCAAAAACACCTTAAATACTTATGACAATAATTTTGTAGAAGAAAATCTGCTTGCAAATAATAAAGACAGTAAGTCTGCAAAAGAAAAGAATACAACCAATGACAACAGCAATAATGATACTGATATTAATGCAGCAATCAATGCCTTTAGTTTTTTATTAGGCGAGGATAGTAACTCCAACACTCAATCTACTTATGTCAGTGGAGACAATAATTATGATTTTGAGAAGTATCAAAATGATTTGAATAACCTGGATTTCAGTGATCTAAGTACATCCTTAACAATACCTGCTGAAATTGATATGGATTCTATCAAGCAACAAGTGGATGGCATAGTAGGTAGTTATGGTGGTGAAAATATCGGTTGCTCGGAAATTTTTTCAAAATCACAAGAAGGACAGAATGAAATTGACGACATCGAAGGTTCCTTAGGCTTTTTTGAGAAAATAATATTTAAAATAGGGAAAAAAATAGTATCGAAGCTATTAAAGCCTTTATCTCTATCCCTTGGAGGAGGAGGCCCCAAGTTTAATTGCGATTGATTCGGGCAAGAAATTTTGAAACTAACTATTTACATTAATGAAAAAAAATAACACTCACTCCCGCAGGTTAGGCTAACAGCTCTATCGTTAACCTAACATTTTCGCCATTATTCGGACAAATCAGCACGGTAAATATAAATGAAGTTTATTTTATTACTATTAATTTCAACCAAGGTATTTTCGACTTATCCATCTGATCAGCTACAGTACATAATGCCTTTGCATACAGATTGGAAAACTAAAAAACCGGTCAGTAGTTTTAACTCTGCACCCATGGTTAATATTAAAAATAACTTATATAGTGAAAACAAAAAAGGCAACTTTGATCTTGAGGCCATTAAAGAAGCACAAAGAAAGCTTGATGGCATGAGTGATAAGGAAATAAAAAAATCGCTTACCATACCATCAGAAATTAATAGAGAGAACACTCTAAAATCAACTAAAAAAATTAGATCACAAATTAAAGATATTGAAGGGGTGGATCAGTTTAAAAGTATAAAAAGACTAGAGGGGAAAAAAGAGATAGATTTTTCAGATATAGATGCGGTTAGAAAAGAAAGTCTGGATAAAATTTTAAAACGTGAGAATGATTTAAACAATTAAAAAAATGAAATAGCTGTAGGTTGGGTTAGCTTATCAAGCGTCGCGCGATAAGCTAACCCAGCCTTTCACAAAAAATGGTGGGTTACGTTTTTTCGCTGCGCTCAAAAATCTCACCCACCCTACATTAATTCATTGAAAATAAAGTTAAACCTCCTTAAGTCAATGACAATGAGTCTAGGAATGGTAAAAAAACAACTTATCTGGAGTAAGCAGAGGTTCAGCATAAAGGAAACAAAATGATTTTTTTAAGCGTTATTCAGGAGAAAAGACTTGGCTATATTTTCTGACCAAGCTTGCAAATACTATTTAGCTGTTTTTTTTAAATTTATATTATTATTTTCAACTAGCGTATTTTCTGCTTATACACCCGAAGCATTGCAGCAAGAAATACCTGTTATTGACGTAATGCCAGAAATGGATACTGAGTGGGTTGCCAGAAAGGTTTTATACAATGGTATTCCCACGTCTATTCAAAACTTTACTACAGTAAAACCAATAAAAGAGGTTATTGATTATTACAAAAACCAGTGGGGTAATAAGGCCGTACAAAAAACTGTCAAACATGTAGAAACGATAGGTACAGAAATTAATGGTTTTTACTATTCTGTTCAGGCTGAAGCACAAGGTAGAGGAGCTCATGGCTCACTGACTGTAACTCCTGTTATGAATGATGGAAGTCTTCAAGTAAACAATGAGACAGAGTTTCCTTTTCTTCCTGACAGCATAGTGATTACAAAGGTAGAAGCTGTAGACCGTGGCGTTTTAAGCGAAACATTAACCGCGATTAATCAAAGCTCTGCAACAGATAATGAAAATTGGCTAACAAATGAGCTGGTTAATCAGGGTTGGCAAAAACTGGAAAATAATCTTGTGACAAACAGTCAACAAAATTCGCCGATCACCTTCCACAAAGGAAAACAAATTTGCCAAATAAGCATTATTGAAAGTAGCCAGGATTTTCAAGGAGCAACGATGATTATGGTGAACTGGATTAAAGGAGAATAAGCAATGCCTTATTTAAAACAACAGAAAAAAAATAAAAAACATTACAAATCAATAGCCTTTCAAAAAGGGCAAACACTGACAGAATATCTTGTTATTGCTGTAGCTTTGCTTACCGTCTGGGGAATTATTGATGTATCAATGAACTTACTAAGAGAGCATCATGATGAATATACCTGGTCTATTACACAACCGTTTTTTTAGCTATGAAGATTGAGGGTTTTACCTCCTTAAAAATTTAGGCAGACGCTAATTCTGGACGTTGAATTATTTTTCCAGTTTTAGGCGTTTTAACTTATATAAATAAATAGGAACAGAACAATAGCGATTCAATGCAGCCAAGTTAAGAGAAATTTGTGATGGGTTATGTAGGTTGGGTTAATGGCCAAAAAGACGGCAGCCCAACCTACAATAATTATCTCTTACCTTAAAATAGCAATGAGGGAAAATAAAAAGAAGACTTATGGATACATCTAAAAAAATTGATACAAAAACAAAAACAATTCTACTGGTTTTAGGCGCACTTTGTTGTGGTGGCGCTGCTGCATATTTTACCAGTGGTTATATTGACAATGAAGTTATTGCTCATAAGAAAGAACTTGCCTCTATTTATGAAAAAGTAAAAGTAGTTGTCCCAAAGGTTGATCTAAGAGCAGGCGATGTGATTACTTATGATAATGTCGTTATTCGGGAGATGCCCAAGGGGTTTTTACATAAAGATACTATTTACCCTAATAATATAAAGCAGGTAGCAGGACTCCAGCTTTCCAGTTCTATTAGTACGGGTGCTGCTCTCCTTTTATCACATATATCAAGAAAGCGTGGCGCTGAGATTACCTCCTTTATTAAACATGGTCAGCGTGCAATCACATTCCCTATTGATACACTTTCTTCTTTATCTGGGATGCTTAGGCCTAAGGATAATATTGACCTAATGATTACAATGACAGCAGGATCACAATCTAAAACATTTCCATTAATTGAAAACGTTAAAGTTATGGCAACAGGGACAACTGTTGAAAAAGTCTACGGTGACAGCAAAAAGCAAAACTATAGCACTATTACGCTGGCAGTCAGTGCATTGAATGCGGGGCGTATTCTTCATGCTAGAAAAGTTGGAAGACTATCTATTTTATTAAGATCATCAGAAGATACCGATTTAGCGTTTAATAAACCAATAACTATGAATACTGTGCTTGGAATACCAGAAAAATCTAAATCAAAAGGTAGGGCATACCGACCTAAAGCAGAAATCATTAGAGGGAGTATTGGAAAGTGAGGGTTTTAACTATTTTTTCTTATCTCCAGAACTACACTTCGTTTCGTTTTCAATTAAAAAATTATTTGTCGTTAGTTACCTTGGTGTTAATTTCTTTACTTAATGTTTCAACAATACACGCTGAAGCTATTTCTAATGGATTAAGGGACTTATACCTTGGCCAAAGCGAAATACTCTCAATTAAAAACGTCAGACGTGTGTCAATTGGTAATGGTGCTTTGCTTGATGTAAAGGTTCTGGACAATACTGGGCAAATCTTGTTACTTGCAAAGCAACCTGGCATTACCGATTTGCGCGTATGGAAAACTAATGGAGAGCAGTCTCGTTATCAATTTAGAATTTTGCGACAATCTCCTGAGCAGGTATTAGATCAAGTCCGTACCCACTTATCTGGAATAGAAGGTGTCAAAGCGCGTTTGGCTGGAAATCAAATTGTCATTGAAGGACAAGCCCTGCGTAATGAAGATATTAATCTGATTAATGTTATTGCCAAACAACTTCCTAATGTTTCTAACTATGTTAGTGCGGGAAGTATTCCCATCCGGAGTATGATCCATTTTGATGTAAAAATATTGGAAATCAAACATTCTGGGGTAGAGAAACTAGGAATAGAATGGGATACCTCGACCAGTGGCCCGACATTTGGGTATCTAGGTGACTTTGTAACCAATGGACTGTTTCGCTCAACCCAAGCACCAAGTTCCGGCGGACTAGGTTCGACACTGACTGATTTAGCACTTGCAGCGGGTACTGGCAATGTGTATTTAGGCATGTCTGCATTACTGAAAACCAATATAAATTTGTTAAAAGATAAAGGCTATGCCCGTATTTTAGCAGAGCCAAAACTTAGCTGCCGTAGTGGAGGCAAAGCCAACTTTCAAGTCGGAGGTGAGATTCCATACCCAACGACGGGTAATCAGGGTTCAAGCAATGTGGAATTTAAGAGTTACGGTATTATGCTTGATGTTGAGCCAGTTGCTGATTCCGAGGGTTATATTATGACCAAACTTGATATTGAGATGAGCAATCCAGATTTTTCACGCCCCGTTCAGGGCTTACCTATTATTACTACCCGTAGCACATCAACTGAAATTAATCTTCGTAGTGGTCAAACGCTAGTCGTTTCTGGCTTGATAGATACAAGAGGAAGTAAAGGTGTAACAAAAATGCCAGGCTTAGGGGACATTCCTCTTCTTGGTGAATTATTCAAATCTCGTTCTTTTGAAAATGACGAAACAGAATTGATTATGTTTTTAACGCCCACTATTATCGACCCTGAACATCCAATTAATCTACAAGCATTGAGAAGAGTTTCTGAGATGAAAGAAATTGGCTCAGAAAGTTTACGCTTTAATTTAATGGATTAAAAAGATGATTGAATTAGAAGTTCAACAACTAGATGGCAAGATAGAGCGTTTTAAGCTTGAGCAAGGTATTTATCAACTTGGAAAAGCTAAGTCTTCTGATATTTGCTTAATAGATTCTCACGTTTCACAACATCATGCCAATTTGGTAGTTAATGAATTTGAGGTAATTGTTAAGGATGTTGGGAGTACCAATGGCATCTGGCTAAATGGCAAAAGAATTACTGATGATATAGTTTTTCTGCCTGGTCTTCAAATTCATATGGGCAATCTGGTTTTACGTATTGAAAAACCATCAAAAAAAAATAGTACTGAAGAGCCTCCACAACTGGGGCAAATTTCTGATAAAAAAACAGTAGGAATTGAAAAAATTCAGCAGCTTAAAAGAGAGGTTCACCAAAAAGTAATTATCTATCTTGATGAGCACAAACGTGGAGAATTACATACATTTAGCGCTGATGAATTACGGTTTGAAGCTAGGGAAGCAACAAAAATAGTAATAAAGCGTGAACATATAAAACTTCCAGATCAAATAAATCAAACTGACTTTATCGACTCCGTAGTTGCGGAATCCATTGGCCTAGGGCCAATAGAACCTTTGCAGAATGATGAGTCAGTCACTGAAATAATGGTAAATGGCTACGATAGCATCTATGTTGAACGTAACGGGAAGATAGAAGAAACTGATCTGAAGTTTAGCAGCACCGATTCATTAATGGGTGTAATAGAGCGTATTGTAACTCCCCTAGGTCGGCGAATAGACGAAGGCTCACCTATGGTTGATGCACGTTTGAGTGACGGTTCCCGGGTAAATGCAATTATTCCACCTTTAGCATTGAACGGACCGACTGTCACCATTAGAAAATTTTCAAAACGTAGATTTGGCATTGACGATTTACTCGATAAAGGAACATTGAATGAGGATATGGCAGCATTTTTAAAAATTTGTGTCGAGCAACGACGTAATATTATGGTTTCTGGAGGAACGGGTTCTGGTAAGACTACAACACTGAATATTTTATCTAATTTTATTCCAGAAAGAGAACGCATTGTCACTATTGAGGATGCGGCAGAAGTGCAATTACATCAAAAACACGTGATTACATTGGAAGCTCGCCCTGCCAATATTGAAGGAAAAGGACTGGTGGCAATTCGTGATCTTGTTAAAAACTCGCTACGTATGCGTCCAGACCGGATTATAGTTGGGGAGTGCCGTGGTGGTGAAGCACTTGATATGTTACAAGCTATGAATACAGGACATGATGGTTCATTAACGACGGGGCACGCAAACTCGCCTAGAGATATTTTATCCCGCCTTGAAGTGATGGTTTTAATGGCTGGAATGGACTTACCTGTACGAGCGATTCGTGAACAAATTTCATCTGCTTTAGACATTGTTTTGCAACAAACACGCTTTAGTGACGGAACAAGACGAATAACCAGTATTGTTGAAGTTGATGGTATGGAAAGTGATGTCATTTTGCTGCAAAAAATTTTTGAATACAAGCGGTCTGGACGACATGAAGATGGCACAATCATTGGTGAATTTAGAGGACTGGGGTTTGCCCCTAGATTTTATGAGGAATGTGCGGCGGCCGGCGAAATACTGGATCGTAGTATTTTTGGCGAACCCATAGGGTTGTCTGCAGTTATTGAAAACCAAAAGGAGTTTAGTTTATGATTTTGACTCCCTTTATTATTTCTTGTTTGGCAGGTGCAGCAGGAACTATTATTTTTTTAGTCTTATCACAAAGTATTGTGGGTGGAATACAGTTTTATAAGCACTCGTATATACAGCACTTAGGCCTTGGGTTAAAAGAATCTTTTGTTTTACTGGACTCTAAGACACTGTTAGCTATGAATGTTAGTCTTATTTTACTCTTGGGGGTTTTAGGTTATCTATTTATGGGGTTTTGGGGAATGTTGGCGTTAATAATTTTTGCGGCTATTTTTCCACGTTTTTTTGTTAAACAACTTAGGAAACGACACTCCAAGATATTTGTTCATCAGCTTCCTGATTGTTTATCCAGTATTGCCTCGTCTCTCAAATCAGGGGCCAGTTTGATTCGTTCAATGGAGATAGCTATCCAAGAACAAACACCCCCTATTTCAAAAGAGTTCGCGGTTATTTTGTCAGAATATAAGATGGGACGCAAACTGGAAGAATCATTTGATGACCTTTATAAGCGAATTTCTCGCCCTGAGGTGGAATTATTAAATTCTGCCATTTCCATTTCACGAGCCGTGGGTGGTGATTTGGCAGACACAATTGAGAGTCTGGCTGACACGTTAAGAGAACGTGCGAAAGTTCAAAATAAAATTAATGCATTAACTGCAATGGGAAAAATGCAAGGCTGGGTTTCTTGCTTAATCCCTGGCCTGGTTGCACTTGCTTTATTTAAACAAGAACCTGAAGCCATGGAGGTACTTATTTCTGAACCCATAGGATGGATTACTCTGGCCGTCATTTCTGTGATGATGCTGGGTGCTATTTTTGTTATTAACAAAATTGTGGATATTGATATCTGATGTTTATTTTTCTTATATTACTGGCAACTTTGTCAATGGTCTTTTTGGTCTTTGGCATAGCCCAATTTATAAAGTTAATACCTGAGTATAAAGAGGAGGCTTGGCGCGAAACGCCTCCTTATGCATTTAGGGTGGTTAGACCTTTTATCTCGTTAATAGCACCCACCGTAGCACGTAAAACGTCAGATTTAGAGCTTGAAATAACTCAGGATAAATTACATTCTGCAGGTGTTGGTTATGCTTTAAAGGCTGATGAATATATTGCTTCAAGATGGATAGGAGCAGGGGTTGGTTTACTGTTATATTTTTATGTTTATATTTTGCTAGATTTATCAACCATGAAGACAATAGCTTTTGCACTATTGGTTCCACTTGGTTTTATGTACCCCGATATTTGGATAAGGGACAAAATAAAAGTACGTCACTCTTTAATTGAAAAACAGTTTCCTTTTTTTCTGGAATTATTAGTGTTAGCGATGCGTGCCGGCCTTAACTTTTCCAGTGCTTTATCTCATGCTGTTCAGAGGATGGCTGAAGGCCCTGTTAAACAAGAATTTACTCATTTTTTACGTGATACTCGAACAGGAAAAAACAGGCGAGATTCATTAAAAGCACTTGAAAAACGAGTCGATCAACCAGCGGTAAGTAATTTTATTTCAGCAGTTAACCAAACAGAAGCACTTGGGGGTGAAATGGGCACTATGCTTATTGAACAAGCGAAACAACGACGTTCAGAACGTTTTTCCAAAGCGGAAAAAGCAGCGAGTGAAGCACCTGTAAAAATGCTATTCCCACTCGCTGTTTTTCTTTTTCCAATCACCATCATCATTGTCTTATTTCCGTTAGTCATTACGGCTAGAGATAGTGGTGCTATGGATATTTTTACTAAATAGGTCTTAAATGAAAAAAAATATTTATAGGGTAATTGAAACAAATTCTCAGGCCGTATTAGCCACGCATGTAAAACCTGCCCACACAATTTGGACGCGTTTAGTAGGTTTGCTTGGCAGTAAAGAATTACCAGAACAAACAGGTTTATGGCTAAAGCCTTGTGGAGGCATCCATACTATAGGTATGAACTATCCGATTGATGTGGTTTTTTTGGACAAAAAAAAATACATCACTAAATTAACATCAAATATTAAGCCTAATCGGTTTTGTTCGGCTGGGAGAAAAACTCAATCAGTACTCGAGTTACCTGCGGGTACTCTTTCGCGCTTTAATATAAAAACAGGGGATCAGCTTTCATTTAAGGACACCTCTTATTTAATTATGGATGAGAAAATCGAAAACCAAAATATACATGATCAAGGCGAAATCTGAACGTAATTGAAGTAAAGAATGGGTAGGCTGGGCTAACAGCTCTATCGTTAGCCCAACAATATTTTACTTCACTTTTAATCGCACCCATTGGATATTTTGGACGGTGATTTTACGGAACAAATAGAACTGATGATCTTGATATTTATCGCCTCATAAGCCCTGAGGTCTTTTTCCTCCTCTCCTTTTGGAGAAGGATAAAGTGCGAAATTTTTGAGTCGATTAATGCAAATAGTAGTCAAACTATGCAAGAAATAAACTTAGGTATAAAACAATGAAAAATGATACACAGCAGATTGAGCCAACTTCAGAGAGTATTCAACAGACAGCATCAGACAAATTAGAGGCCGTCTCTATCCATACATCAACGGACAAACAGAAGAAAGAACCATCTCAAGATAGTCATCAAAGTCATGAA
>CAZZIX010000029.1:0-4087 GCA_964654345.1 uncultured Methylomarinum sp. | reverse complement strand
ATCAACGGACAAACAGAAGAAAGAACCATCTCAAGATAGTCATCAAAGTCATGAAGAAAAAAGTACTATTATTGAAACCATTTTTGATAATAGCCAAAAATCAGCCAGTTCGCCTGAAGTACATCAATTAAAAACCAACTTAATCAATACCTCATTTCAGCCAGAAGAAACACCGCAAATGGGTATGGAACATTTTGAAAAGGTCGCTGTTGCCGCAAGTGTATCTACATCTGCATCAAGTACACCTTCTCAAAACTGGAGTGTTGAAAAGACATTATTAATCAATGATGATGAAAATACCTCAGCTTGTTTTGTTCGTTTAGATACAAAACAGCGTTTCAATATCGACTTGTTTCCTTTTATTATTGGACGAGCACAAGACAGTCAGTTACAACTGGAAGATATGAGTTTGTCTCGCCATCATGCAAAAGTTCAAAAGACTGAGAGCGGTTTATCTATTGAAGATTTAGACAGCTCAAATGGTATAACAGTCAATGACATTAACGTAGATCAGGTATTATTGATGGAAGGTGATGTCATAACTCTTGGCCATATTAAACTACGCTTTGAGCTAAAAAGTGTATCACCATTTCCTGAAAAAACAGGAAAAGTTGCCAATGAATTTTTAGAGAGAATTAATCTTACCCACCCAAATTGGAAAAAGGTAACGGCAGGAGTAATAGGCACAATTCTAATAGGGACGCTTTACTACAAATCGCAGATTGATGACCGAATCATGGTTTCTGAATTAGCTGTTGCTTCCAATACTTCTCAACCAAGCAAAGCTGAACGAACAAAGGCAAGTACACAAAAAACCTCAGCAGAAGTTGTAGCAGATAATGCAACAACACCTACAAAAAAAGCCCCTAAAGATATTACTCAACCAGTACCTTCTTCCCCATCTATACAAACAGAAATTGAACAAACTAATAATTCAGCAAGGAAAACTGAAACAACTAAAGAAAACCCTGTTGCAATGGATATTACTTCCACTGAAGTTTCTCCCACATCAGTAAAAAAAAGGCACAATGTTAATGATTCCGAACAACACGAACCTGACCCAAAATTAATTTTATCTAGAAATAGCTCCACCCCCAACAAAACAATAACAAACACAACACAAAAATCACCTAAAGCTACACTTGAATCCAAATCAATTCCGGCAACCTCATCAAGGATCAAAGAGCGAACTAACAAGTCTGTCAAACGATTATCTCTCAGTGCTGCTCGCAAGCTTTATCAACAAGGGGAAGCAAAAAAAGCCATTGCCATGCTTGACAACTTATCCACTAACCCAAGACTTTCTAAGCATTTACAAAACAAAGCATTATTGTTAAAAACTAAAGTTGTTAATCTACATACTCATTATCAGCAAGGTCTACAAGCTTACGAAAATAACAATAAAAACCAGGCATGGGATGACTGGACGACATTTATCATTGCTGAGAAAAAACTCAAATTACCAACAACTAGCAAATTTGCTGAGAACATAAAACTGCATATACTCACAGAATCTTCAGACTCTAATCAAATGGTTAAACAAAATAACCCTGAAGCCTCCGTCGTAACTCAAGAGAACTGGAAACCAAACTCTCAGCAGAGTATTAATAAGGTCAGCTCTTCCAAAAACACTGAATTAGAAAACAACGTGCGGGATTTATATCGTGATGGCTATCGGCTAGAACATAGTAATTTAGCTAAGGCTATTGAACGCTGGCACAGAGTAGTTAATCTAGCTACTCCTAACAGTGAATATTACACCAAAGCCAAAGCCAAATTACGTTTTTACGAGGAAGTGAACCCATGAAATTATTACTGATTTTAGCAGGAGGAATAGTTTTTCTCTCTGGCTGTGAAAATATGAAAACAAAACCGGATGAAATGGAAAATGCTGAAAACCTACGTAAAAACAGTGGGCATTATCAAACAGCAGAAACTGACTATCAAGCCGGTCAACTAACACAGGCAAAACAAGGGTTTGAATCGGCACTTAAACATGACCCGACAGATATTGATTCCCAGTTTAGACTAGGCAATATTGCGTTACGTAACAATCAACTAGACCAGGCCAAGCAATATTATGAGGCTGTTTTAAAACAAAATCGTCGTCATGCCAAGTCACACTACAATCTGGGTATAATTAATTTAATGCAGGCGGAGCGATCTTTTCAATATTTTACCGCAACAACAACACAAGGCAACATTCAACCGGGCTTACTCAAACTGTTAGAGAATATTAATCGGTTCTCTAACAACCAAAAAGAAGGAATAACAAAAGTAATAACTTCTTCCCCCTCCAGCCATGAATCAAGCTCTGAGAAAATGCCCCAACAAATAAAAACAACAAAGCAAACTTCTTCACATAGCTCTTCACTTGAAAGACTGACTGACTTACTTTCAGACGATGCTGCTCAGTGAAATAGATTTCTTCAATGACGATACACCAGAGCCTCTCTTTGATGCCAGTGCCGCCAGTATCAGAGGAGCACGAAACAAAGAAAATCAGGATAGCTACATGACGCTATCTGAACTGGGTATTTATGCAGTATGTGATGGAATGGGAGGTCATGCTGGAGGACAGGTTGCCAGTAAACTAGCCACTGATACCCTGCACAATACACTTGAATTAGACAACCTTGAAGCCCTGTCTATTGAATACCTGACGTACTTGATCGAATATACCAACAGAATGACCTATCAACATGCCTACGAACATTTTGAATTGAGAGGAATGGGATCGACTTTAGTTTTGGCATGGATTACTAATGACCAATTACAACTGTTTCATGTTGGCGACAGCCGAGCTTACAGATTACGCGATTTTCGCTTGACCCGCCTGACCAAAGACCACACTTCAAATAACGGCAAAGGTATTAGCAGGGCTTTAGGGACTAAAAATACGGTTGAGGTCGAGCATCATAGTTGGGATTGGCAAACTGATGATCGGTTATTACTCCTCAGTGATGGCATCAGTGACGTAGTCAACGATCTACAACTTACTAACTTGTTGGTCGAAACGTCAGACTCTATCAAGGCCAAAATTTTTCGCATAATCGAAGCCGCCATCACGGCAGGTGGTGATGATGACAAAACGGCTATGCTGATCCAAAACATGCCTACCCCACCTAAGCCTGAAACTGAAACTGAAACTGAAAAGCCAAATCAATTAACCTGACACCAAGCTTATGAAACAAGCCTTATCAATCTTTAAAAACCGTGGTTCATCTATGGTCGAAACATTGGTCGCACTTCCCCTGTTACTACTCATCGGGTTAGGCGTTGTGCAATGGGCATTTATCTATGAAGCCAAAGCAACACTCAACTATGCGACTTTTATGGCTGCTCGTGCAGGAGCAGTTGATCATGCGAATGAATCTACTATTAAGGAGGCATTAGCTCGATCTCTAATCCCTTTATATTCCCCTGACAAATCAATAGAGGGCTTGGGTATAGCCTGGGCAAAAGCAAATGCCGATGTGAATAACATCAATTATAATGAGAGTAATGTAGGTGGAGGTCTTTTAGAAGGACTTCTTCAACCTACGACAATTAAGATTCTTAACCCTACGCAGGAAGCTTTTGCTGATTTTTCTACCTCTGAGGATAAAGATATTTTGCCAAATTTCAGGCTTTGGCAAGCAAGTACAGAACTTGGACCTACTAGTCATGTAAACATTCAAGATGCTAATCTGCTTAAACTGGAAGTCACTTATCAATATAAATTAAAAGTTCCTTTTGTTGGTCGAGTCATTGCCTCTCTAGTTAACTCCATTACTTCTATTATCGACAATGACCCCAAAGATGCATGGAAAATTAATGCCAAACCCCATTCTTTAGCATGGAAGTTGTATGAAAAAGCTGATTCACAAGGGCGCATCCCTATCTTGGCTTCTGCTACTGTTAGGATGCAAAGTACTGCGCACAAAAATGAGAGAATGGTTAGCCTGGGTGATACTAAAGAGGGTGATTACAGTGACCTGAATGTAGCAGAGCCAATTGAAGGAAGTGCTATTCCTGAACCATCAGACGTCCCTTTACCTAATGTGGGGGACGGGCATGTACTTCTGTTTAACTATGTAGCATCGGA
>CAZZIX010000028.1:13265-18189 GCA_964654345.1 uncultured Methylomarinum sp. | reverse complement strand
GCTATAAATTTCGTGTCTGTAACTCCGTGAACCATACATCTTTTGATATGTCTCAAAGATGAGTGAAATTTTACACTAGTTGCTAAAAACATCCGTGTGCATTCCCGTGCTAATTAAATAACAAGATGAAAAAATTTTATATTGGTTTATCTGTTACTTACCATGATTCGGCTTTGGCAATAGTTGATGCTAAGGGAAAGGTGTTATTTGCTGAAGCGACAGAGCGTTTTATGCAAAATAAACGGGCTTTGAACTGCGAAGCAGATCCTTTGCTTCGAGTTAAAGATTTATTGGAAACTTATTGTCCATCTCCTGACGAAATTGTTATTGCCATTAATTGGCGAAGAAAACGGCCTTTATATGAGAATGTGGTTGCTGCTTTAGGCTGTTTAACTGCATCTGGGCTTTTGAAAACGGGTATCAAGCCGTTAAACTCACCTCTTGAAAATTATCAAATACACCATATGATTGCCAGCCAACGGAATAAAATTCGTAGTGCAGGGATCAATCTGGTGCGCATTATTAATGAATATTATCCTGATTGTTCAATTTTATTTGCCGATTATCACCATCATTTAACTCACGCTGCGACTGCCTGTTATAGCTGTCCTTTCTCAGAATCCGCTTGTGCAGTGATTGATTCCTTTGGAGAAAACGGCTCGATGGGTTTTTATCATTATAAAGATCAAAAACTTAATTGTTTGTATGAAAGTAAAGGGACAGGGAGTCTTGGTTTCTATTACATGAAAATAACAGAGCTTTGTGGGTTTGATTGGTTGAAAGGTGAAGAATGGAAGGTGATGGGATTAGCTCCTTATGGTAAATTAAATCAGGAGTTATATGATTTATTAAAAACTATCGTTTCAGTAGAAGGGTTTGAATGCAAGCACCCATCAAATCAGCTGTTTTCTAATCTATCCGCACTTGATAAATTTAAAAAAAATGAGAGAGATTCAATAAAACAGGCGGCTGATTTGGCATTTACTGGGCAATATTTTTTTGCTGAGCTAATGACTAAACTATTACAACATTTGCAAGAGATAACAGGATGTAATAATCTAAGCTTTGGCGGTGGTTGCGCTTTAAATTCAGCCTATAATGGACAAATTAAAAATAGAACAGGTTTTGACCAGGTTTTTATCCCTTCAGCACCTGCTGATGATGGTACTGCGCTTGGAGCTGCTTGGCTTGCTTTAAAAAATGATAAACCTGACTTGCTGATTCCAAGAAAAAATAAGTGGTTATCACCCTATTTAGGCTCGATAATTTCTGACCAAGATATTAAACGATTGATTCACTATAATCGTTCTTTAGATATTCAGTATTTACCTAATAGTATTTGTGAGACTACAGCAAATTTATTGGTAAAGGGTCAACTTATTGGCTGGATACAAGGCAGGGCAGAATTCGGTCCTAGAGCATTAGGCAATCGTTCTATTTTGGCTGATCCTCGGCAAAATAAGACTAAAGATAATATCAATAATAATATAAAATTTCGAGAGAGTTTCCGACCTTTTGCACCGTCTGTTTTAGATGAATATGCTGAAGAGTATTTTGTTGAGTATCATGAATCACCTTATATGGATAAAACGCTAGATATTAAAAAGTCTATGCAGGATCGAATAGCTGCTGTATGTCATATTGATGGAACTGGACGATTACAAACGGTCAAACAACAATGGAATCCACGTTTTTATCAACTTATCAACAATTTTTATCAAAAAACCAAAGTTCCGATGTTATTGAATACTAGTTTTAATGTGATGGGTAAACCGTTGGTTCATTCTATAGAAGACGCACTCTCTGTATTTTTAACAACCGGGTTGGATGCGTTGGTTATTAATGATTATTTAATACGTAAATCGAGTGAAGAATAAACAAGAATATGCTTTTGATCCATTATTGAGTGCACAATATTTAAAGTTGCACAGTAATCAGAGAGATTCAAAACATAAAGATACAAAGGACTGCCGACAGTTATTTTACCAGTTAAATCAACCAGAATATTATCTGGACTGCTTACCTAGTGCTTATGATTTTATTACGTTAGTTTTACAAGAAACAGAACAAATTTATTCATCCTTATTTATTGAGCATACAATCCAAGACAAGTTTTTTTTATTAAAAAACTTACCAATATCTCCACTGCCGGATCAACAATTAACACAAAAAAATGAAAATCAGTGTCTGAATCAGTCTTCAGGCATTTTATTGACGCAACCTTGTTGGTTACAAGGTATTTTTCTGACATTTTCATGTCAGTCTAGGGTTGCTATAGATCTAATGTCGATTTATCTAAAACTAACAGGAGTAAGAAAGGATGGGTCTGATCTGCTTAGCTCTTGTCGTTCTCTGTTATTAGCCTCAAATATCAAGACCCCAGTACTGTACAGTTATAACTATAGCCACGAAACTAAAATACTACCAGTAATGTTTGATTTTGCTAATATTCAACTGATTTTGACTCGTTTCCCTAGAGTACTGTTTCCTGAATTACTCGGTTTTACTTTGGCTTATTGTCAAATAACTACTTTGATTGAGATTTGTTTCCCAAGCCATCAATTAGCAGGTCATTTTTTTAAACAAAGACAGTTACGCACTAAACAACAAGTGTTTCCTTTACTTCGCTGTATTTCAGATTATTTAGATTTGTTTACTGATCGAAAAGAAAGTTTATGGTTTAGGGTGCAAAAGGGGTTTTGGCTTTATCATTTACAAATGCAGCGTTGTAGAGATGCATTTGAACATTCATTAGAAAATTCTAAATCTCCCAGCCAAGTTATTGCCGGACTATTCCAACAAAAAATATTAGCAGCAATGGGGCATCATCAAAACGTTTTATTGCAAGAGAAGCCTCTTGAATTATGGTTTGGAGGAATGCCTGAGAATAGCACAGAATTTTTACAAGCTTTAAAGCAGTCAAAATATGTAGATCAAGCAGTGCCAGAAAATAGCCTCTTATTAAAACTTTTTGAGTTTAAAGGGCCTATGTTTGGGATTCTTGATAAATCTGAAATAATACTTCTAAAAGATTGGTTAACAGAAAGTGAAATACCAACCACAATTCAATTAAGCACAATAAAAACTACTACTAAGGCAGATATAAAGCCTCAATCAATAAAAGAATCTAAAAAAATAAGTCAGAAAGAGCTTTATTATCGATTGGTTAACGTAGATTTATTTCCTGAGTTTTTACCCACTGCAAAAAAGAGAGTTCATCATTTATTACAAGTCTGTAGATTGTTTAGTGTCTTACCTTTTAAACATTATACACATCAACAGTTTGAACAGTATATTGAGGCGAAATATCAACGAGAAATAATGGCTTATCAGCCTTTACAGGGAAAACCAAAGATATCTAAAGAAGCCTATGTGTGGGGGTTGGAGCAAGTAGCACCGATGATATTAATAGATGGTTGCTGGTTGCAAAAAAGTTTGTCTATACAAAATGTAAATTCAGGTATTGCTGAAATTTTATTCAGTATTTACTGTGATGAATTAGGAAATGGAAATTTTGACCAGAGTCATCCTGTTATATTTCAACAGTTACTTGATAGCTTATCAATCAAAGTTCCCTCAGTTTATAGCCCTAAATTTATTGAACACTCAGGTTTTATAAAGAGTGCATTTGACTTACCCGTCTATATGATGGGACTCTCCCATTTTTCAGTAGACTTTTTACCTGAATTATTGGGGCTTAATATGGCAATTGAATTAAGCGGGTTGGGTAAAAGTTATATGCGGTTGGTTGATGAATGGAGGTATTGGGGAATTGATCCAGCTATTGCTACGATCCATATCTCTATCGACAATGTGGCTTCTGGACACACGTTTTTAGCTAAAAAAGCAATTCAGCTTTATATGGGGGATGTTATGCAGCATACTGGAACCTCAAAGGTTGTTGATCAACACTGGCGACGAATTTATACAGGTTTTGTTTCATTACAGTTAGTGGGTTGGCGATTTAAATTAAGTTTACCTGTTGGGTATTTAATCAATCGAATCAGTCAATAATGAAATATTTAGCCAGCTTTTTTTTTCCTGCTTGTGTCTTATTTTTTTTAGCGATTGGGCCTCATACAATAATCAACGCACTTGCCTGGACTATTCCACTTTGGTTTATTATCTTGATTGACTGGTTGAGTCCAAAAGTCGTCTCAGATCAACAAAGAAAAAAAGTCTCAGACTGGTTTTATGATTTGATACTCTATGTTTTAACTTTGATGCAATTCTTGATTATTGGTTTATTGTTGATAGCTGCTAGTCAATTACAATGGAATTCAGTTGATGAAATACTTATTTCAGTAGTTAATCTGATTGTTATGAGAATTTTAGTGGGAACCTCATCGGGTAGTTCAGCGATTATAGTCGCACATGAACTGATTCATCGCCCCAAAAAACATCAACGAATTTTAGGTCGGTTGTTGTTATATACTGTTTGCTATGACCACTTTGTTATTGCTCATATGCGAGGACATCATTTAAAGGTGGCAACACCCGATGATATGACAACAGCTCATTTAGGTGAAAGCTTTAGTAGCTATTGGAAAAGGGTATTTGTTGGTCATTTTAAATATGCCTGGAACTCTGAACAGAAACGGTTGGGTTTGATCCACCTACCTATTTTTCATTACAACGTGTTATTTAACTCTGTCCTTCAAGGGCTGGCTGTTGAAATTATTATTATTTTATTAATAATTAATCTGTTTGGTTGGGCGGCATGTTTTATTTTTCTTTTTCAAGCTCTGTCTGGTGTGCGGTTGTTAGAAACTATTAATTATTTCCAGCACTGGGGATTAGGACAAGAAGAATCAGGAAACGCTATGGCTTGGGTAAATCAATCCAGTTTTACAGAATATGCTTTGGTAGGCTTAGCGAATCATATTAATCATCATCAAAATGCAACGACATCATTTATTGAAAC
>CAZZIX010000028.1:0-13165 GCA_964654345.1 uncultured Methylomarinum sp. | reverse complement strand
TTTTCCCATTGGGCTAAAACAAACCGTTGAGCAGGCTTTCCATTAATATCAAAATCATGAATAGCGGGGCGATGTGTATGTCCATGAATCAGCCGATAACAATTATGTTTTAGCATTTCATTAATCACAGTTTGTTGATTAACATCCATAATATCTTGTGATTTTTTGCGTTTATGAAAATAACTTCTAAAGCGATACCAGCGTGCAGCTAATAAACGTATCAGCAGTGGTTTTGATAAAACATTTTGTTTCCATTCATCAGACCGTGATTTTTCTCTAAAAGCTTGATAGGGTAGATCATCAGTGCAGAGTAAATCTCCGTGGGTGAGTAAGGTATTAACTCCATTTAAATTGATAACTTTATAGTCTTTTAATAAAGTAACGCCCGTTTCTCTACAAAACTGCTCACCCAGTAAAAAATCTCTGTTGCCTTGCTGAAGAAATACTTGTACGCCTGACTTAGTTAATAGTTTTAGTTGAGATTTAATATTTTTATTAGGTGATGTATTATCGTCATCACCAATCCATGCATCAAATAAATCACCTAATATATAGACAGTGCTAGCTTCATGTTCTTGATTTTTAAGAAATGAAAGGAAACGGTTTGTTATCTCTTTTTTATTTAATGCAATATGCAAGTCAGAGATGAAAATTATGTCTTGATTCAATTAAAAATATTTTCTAAAAAATTTACGAGTAGTTAAAATAATAAATGCCATTATTGTGAATGTCCAGTTGTAAACCTGATCTTCTTGTATTTTTATTAAATTTTAAAAACTTTTAATACGATGAGGAGAAACAATCTGTTTTTGTAAGTCATCATTCCAGACTCCTTCAACTTGCACATGTGCAATAGCCCCAAACTGAATGGCTTCAATCAAATTGTGATTTAGATAGACATAAGTTCCTGGCTGTTTAAATTCATATAAAGCCGCAACTGCAGAGCCGCCGGGAATAAACCATGTTTCTCTATTGCTAACGGGTAAATCTGAAAAAGAACCCCCTTCCCAAACTAAATCTCCATGTCCACCAATAAGGTGAGGCCTACTATCTCTATTAGCTTGAGAGTGGATAAATAGTACCTTTTCACCCACTTTTGCAGTTAAGGCATTATCTCCTGTTAAAGCGCCCATACTGCCATTAAAAACAATATGGCTTGGGGTTAGGGTTTGCATTACATTCAACATGTCGCCCATTGCATCAGTAAGAGACGAATATTTTTTATACTCATCAAACTCATCTTTGGGAATATAGTAATCCTGTTCGCCAATATAAAAGGCTCTATCATAGTGAACTGTTTTTCCATGGTTATCTTTTAAGCCTTCTCTTGGCAGAACCATGATCGCACCATTCATACCTGTAACGACATGATAAGGAATCATCACACCATTCGGTGCACAATGATAAACAAATACACCCCCTTTTGTTGCTTTAAACCTGATGGTTACTTCTTCCCCTGGCATTACTTTTGAAATTTTTCCTCCCCCTAAAGCCCCCGTTGCAGCATGAAAGTCAATATTATGCATATGGACACTTGTTTCTGGGTTAACCAAAGTAAATTCTACATAATCCCCTTGATGAACAACAATGATAGGGCCAGGAACAGAGCCATTAAAGGTTGTTGCTTGAATAGTGACGTCATCTTCCACTTGAATTTCTTTTTCTTCTATTAGCAATCTGACTTCTACAATTTTTGGTTTTCCTTTTGCAATCTGGTTATGAATGGGCAAAAAAGGAGGTGAAACTAGTTTTTGAGACACTCTTTCCAATGGTGTCTCCAAAATGACTTGCTGTTTAGATCTTGATTCCTCTATTGGATAGTTTTTTTGTTGAACTGCTGTGCATCCTATAAATAGGAGTGGCAAGCATAGAATTAATATTTTCATTTTTTTCACCTTTTATTCTCGTTATAAAAGCTCCAAAACTTTGTTTGTTAAAACATACGCCTAAAAATGAACTTGAATTATAGGCGTTAGTAATTGAAGAACTCTTATCAATCACAATACAAATAATGACAATTAAATTCAGTGATGAATTACCTGAAAATATGTGAATTATTACAGCTTTAAAACTTATCATTCTCCTACTGAAAAGGAGGGGTTAGGATTTTGGTTAACAATCCTAGAGAGGCATTCATGCTTTGTTCATAAACTTTGCAAATTAATTATAAAGTGAGCGTCTAACCAAGTTGTAGAAGCACTTTTGATGTTTTACGGTATTTTTTCACAAACCTAAGGGTAATAAAACACAGATAAATAACCTTAAAATAAATAAGATTTGAGTTGTAGAAATTCAAGAATGAATGACTTTCAATATTAAGAATTTATTTGCGTTTCTATATAAGAATGCTTTTTAGACTAAATAGTTAATAAGTGATTCGTTTGAAATATATTTGAATTGTTCTTACTTAAAAGGCTGTTTTAGTTATTTAAAGCAATAATAAAAATGGTATTTGATGATCCTGAAGCTGAGTTATTTAACATGACTAGCCACGAGATTATCAAATAAAAATGTTCAACTTTATAGGATGTTCTCATGAAAAAAAATTATAGACTTGGTATGTCTGATACCACTCTGTGGTTTTTTCAAACCACAGTTATCACACTTTTATTAGTGTATTCAATGTCCCATTTATCTTATGCAGATGAAGGTGATTTTTTTATCCCACAAGATGACCCTTCACGGCTAGGTGACTGGGTACCTGGTGATTTACCAGAAGATCTTCCAGAGGCAAATGAAGGTGCGTTTGTGGGTGGTATTACAGAATCGGGAGAGGATGCTACCGAAGGGAATGTGTTACCACTTGCTAATCAAAGGGAGGATGGCATCTTTAATGTTCCGACAAATGGCGCTCCAAGCCCATTATATGGCGCTACGCCTTTTAGCCAGCAAATGTTGAGATTTGAGGAATTTGGTACCAAGAAATTACGGCTTAAAAAAAGGAGACGACCGGGTAGTTGGAAAGATTTACCTATCGCTAGTGATGCACAAAGTTCTCCTAATAGTAAAGCGATGGATAAATTTCTATCACAAAAAATCTGGCCTACGCCTCAAAAGTATGCAAACACTGATATTACAAATCCTTGGAAATCTGAAATTGAAAAATTTCTTGGTCGAGAGTTAGTGACTCCTCCTGCCGAAGGGCGTCCACCTGGATTAGGGTGGGCTCATCAACGATGGGATGAATTTAAACCTAAAAGATATTATCAAACTGCAACGGTTGGTGCTCGAATGAATGGCGGGGTACGAGATCGTCAGCAAACGCATAAATACCGAAAAGGTGAATTTGGTCGTCGTGGTTTATATCACAACACGACAGGAACTGAAGGATTTAAAGGGACTACAGAGGGAATTAAAATTAAATTCCATCCAAATATGCCTGTGCAGAGTAATGAATCATTATGGACTTTTGATGGAACTTTTCCACCAAAATTGCTTAAAGTTCGTTATGGAGAGCCGGTATTGATGCGTCATTATAATGCGCTACCTATTGATGTTGCTGCAAACAGAGGCTTTGGTGTACACACAATAACTACGCATGAACATAATGGTCATAGTCCTGCTGAAAGTGATGGTTATGCTAATGCTTTCTTTTTTCCTGGGCAATTTTATGATTATCGCTGGCCTTTGCAACTAGCTGGTCGTGATTCTATTAATACAGATGCTCAAGACCCAAAAGCGGGTGCTCCAGATGGTCATGGGGGGATTAAAAAAATAGCAGGAGATTGGCGTGAGACGATGAGTACTCATTGGTTTCATGATCACATGTTAGATTTTACAGCGCAGAATGTCTACAAAGGAAGTGCTGCGATGATGAACTACTACAGTGCTCTTGATCGAGGAAATGAAGCGATTGACGATGGTGTTAACCTTCGTTTGCCAAGTGGTTCTGCATTGGACTGGGGAAACCGTGATTATGATGTCAATTTATTACTTGCTGAAAAAGCTTGGGATGATGAAGGTCAACTTTGGTTTAATCCCTTTAATATAAATGGATTTGTTGGTGATGTAATGACAGTCAACTGGTTATACAAACCTTATTTTGAAGTCCGAGCTCGTCAATATCGTTTTCGCCTATTAAACGGATCTGTTTCTCGCTACTTTAAGGTTGCTCTTGTTGATCAAAAAGGTAATCCAGTTCCATTTTATATGGTGGCTAATGATGGCAACATTATGGAACACACGGTTTACTTTGAGAATGGTGAATTACCCACGCAAGGTATAGCTGAACGATATGACATTATTGTTGATTTTAGTAAATTTAATGAAGGTGACAAAATTTATATGGTCAACTTATTACAGCATAAGGATGGTCAGGCAACAGATAAAGCTGTTCCATTAGCTGATATTGTCAGTGGTGTTTATCAAGCTGAATTAGTTGATGATAATGACGATGGTGTTGCTGATCGCTGGATCAACGGTGATCCAGTGGTGGGTAAATTCATGGAATTTCGAGTTCAGAAATATGATGGTGTAGACCAAAGTATGGATCCTTCACTGTTCGTTGAAGGGAAAAACAAATTGATTCCATTGCATCGACCTACTGAAGAAGAATTAGCGAATGCGACACATCGTTCTTTTGAGTTCGAAAAACAACCAACGGATGATAAACCTTGGGTTATCGAATCAGATGGAGGTAAAGGCTTTGGAATGGATCCTCGTCGTCTTTCAGCTGCACCTTCTAAAAATTCAGGAGGCTTGGAAGTTTGGCGTTTAATTAATAGTGGAACCTGGAGTCATCCTGTCCATATTCATTTTGAAGAAGGAATTATCTTACGCAGAGATGGTAAAGAACCACCGCCTTGGGAAAAATGGGCGCGTAAGGATGTCTATAGATTAGGTCCACAACCGGATAGTGGAGATTTGGTGGAAATTGCATTACGTTTCAGAGAATTTGCTGGGACTTATATGGAGCATTGTCACAATACTCAGCATGAAGACCATGCTATGTTATTAAGATGGGATATAGAACATCCTGGGCAGGTTAAACTAATGCCTACACCTATACCCACTTGGGATGGTGTTGGATATGTTGATTCAGTAGCCTTACCTACTATAAGAATAGGTGATGAGATTGGGCAATTTGGACCTGACTTAGAACCCGTGGATGTATGGGTTAAAAATGCAGTCATTGGTGAGCTTGATAACATCAGAGATACGCCAATTGGTGATGCATTGTCTGATCCTGAACCTGATAATGAGCGGGGTACAGCGACATTTCCTTTAACCAAAGGTACTAATATAGATGCTGAGGGTAATGAGCGTGAAGTCTGGTTTTTTCTGCATGATGTTAGCGATAAGAAGTTAGCTGAAGAACTAGGTCTTGCCTGGGCTGGAGGGCTTGCAAATGTGCCTGAAGCTGCAACGGCTAAAGCCAGTGTCTCAGAAAGCGGTTATGTGACTTTCTATGGTGATTTACCCAATCCTATTTGGGCGCATGATGTTAATCCAACAGGTATTCCAGAGGTAGATGACAATAATACCTATTCACCACTTAGAAGAGTTAATTATGGTGGTAAAGAGGTTGTTTTTAACGTCATTATTATCAAATGGGGTGATAAACCATGGGAACATAATAGAATCGATAAAAGTTGCCTAAGTTTTCCAGATTTTCCTGCTAATACAACATGCCCATATAACGGTAATAAATGGGGTGGCTTGGAAGAATCTGGACATGTAGTTGAATTAGTGACCGAAGGAGCGCATCCGCATGTCACTATGAAGCTGCATAAATCATGGAGTGAACAAGGCGATTACTTGCCGTACTATATGGTGTTAGATACTTATCCATTTGGCCCATCTAAAACAATGGGTGTGCCTTATGTGCCTAAGCATCAATTTCTTGCAGCAGCGGCAGTTCCTTTGATTCAGTTCTTACCACCTGCGCCTATTCGTCCGAGCTATCCACCTACACCAGCAGATGGAAATGGAGTGCTTGGCGGTGGCCCCTTTGGAAGCCAGGTTGGAATTCCGTCTTATTTCATGCCGGAACAAAACTATAGTCCCATGTGGCATATAGGTTTTGCCCACTGGTTAACACCAGCAACTGATAGCGTAGGTGTTGTTAAAGGTCTTAAACAACTTAAACAGCTACGTGCAGAAGGTAAGTTGGAAATTAATGAATGGCCAGCAGCGGGCGCTAATATTGGAACTAACAACTACGACTTCGATAGTTTGAAGGCTCCTCATGTTGTTAATTGCCCAACACCTTTCACCATTGATTCTGCAATCCATCGAGCTAGGAGGTTGGATAAACTAGGAAAAGAAAACTAGAAAAACAAGGGATTAATTAGTTTTTTTAGAAACACAGGGATGTGTAGGTTTTAAAAAGTGAGGTGGTCATTTTGTTTTACACAGGCCACCTTTTCCAAAACTATCGTCTGCGGCTGACTAATTCCAGTTAGCTGCAGACATTTTCTGATCTTTAGAGGTATCCCTAATGAAAATTATTAATTATCTATATCTGGTTTTTGTTGCTTTAATTAGCCTAGGAAATAGTTCTGTTATCAATGCAGCTTCTCGATGGGGCGCTGATTACTTTCCAAATATTCCATTAACCACACATGAAGGTAAAAATGTACGCTTTTTTGATGATCTAATCAAAGATAAAGTGGTGGTGATTAATTTTATTTACACCCATTGTGGGGACAGTTGTCCTCTTGAAACAGCGCAGTTGACCAAAGTTCAAAAAATCATGGGGGACAGGGTAGGGAAAGATGTTTTTTTCTATTCTATTACCATAGATCCTAAAAATGATACCGCAGAAGCTCTAAAAGAGTATAGGAAAAGGTTTAAAGCAAAATGGACTTTTCTTACCGGAAAAAAAGAAGACATCATTTTATTACGTAAAAAACTGGGCTTATATATTGATGAGATTCAGGATGGCTCAAATAATCATAATGTTAGCCTAATCATAGGGAATCAAACAACAGGGCGATGGATGAAACGATCACCTTTTGAAAACCCTCATGTGCTTGCAGACCAGATAGGCAATTGGTTGACAGGTTGGAAAGCAGCACCGAAACCAAAAAATTATGCTAATGCACCCACTTTAAGGAATATTCCTCGTGGAGAACAAATGTATCGCACCCGATGTGCTACTTGTCATTCGCTGGATGGGAATGAATTGGCTGAGGCGTTAGGGCCTGATTTATTAGGTGTGACTGACCGCAGGGATAAGCAATGGCTATATAATTGGTTAAAGGCACCGGATCAAATGTTGAAGAAAAAAGATCCCATCGCAATGGCATTATTTAAAAAATATAATAATCTGGTTATGCCTAATATGCGATTAAATCAACAAGAAGCACAAGCATTGCTGGAATATATCAGTGATGAAACCAAACGATTAACAGAAAAACCTAAGAAAACACAATCTAAAGCATCTAACAAACTAAATAATTTAGCAACAAGGTAATTACTATGAAATTTAGCAAAATACTACTCTGTGTTCTAAGTATTCTTTTGTTGCATGGATTCACTGTTTTTCAAGTGATGGCAGAAGAACAACCTAAAATTAATAAAGCAAAGGGTTTGGCATCAGTAAAAAAGAGTTCCTTTATTGCTGGTCAACATTATATTGTTATAGATAAACCCATTGCTACACGCGACAGCAGCAAAATAGAAGTGGTAGAAATGTTTTCTTATGGCTGTCCTCATTGTTATGAATTTGAACCCTTTATCAAGCAATGGGCTGAGAGCCAAGCTAAAGATGTTGATTTTTGGTTTTTTCCTGCGGTGTGGAATAAACCAATGGAATTGTTTGCAAGAGCATTTTATGTGGCTCAAGATTTGAATGTTGAGCAAAAAATACATTTACCCTTATTTTCTGCCATTGCGGTGGAGCATAAATTAATCAGTAATGAAACTGAATTAGCAAACTTCTTTGCAAAGTTTAACGTTGAAAACAAGGCTTTTATAAAAGCTTATAAATCAAAAAAAGTTGTAGATCAGGTTGAACAAGCAAAAATACGAGTAGAAAATTATAAGCCAGTAGGTGTTCCAGAGTTGGTGATTAATGGTAAATATCGGGTAGATAGAATGCATGCTGGTGGTTTAAAGGAGATGTTGGAGGTGGCAGAGTTTTTGATAAATATTGAAAGGAAAAAGAAGAGTAAATGATAAGGATATAGAATGCATAGGTGTCAGTTTAGACTCATTGTATTTTGGAGAAGGCTAGAACTAGATTTTTATTATAAATTCAACTAAACTCTTATTATTAATAGTTTTTTTCTATATTAGGCTTAGATATGAGTGCTATTGAAATTTTATTAGTAGAAGATAGTATGGGTGATGCTCGGTTAACCATGGAGGCATTAAAAGAAAATAAGTTTTTAAATCGCTTGCATCACGTGCCTGATGGTGTTGAAGCGATGGCATTTCTTTACCAGCAAGGTCAATATAGTGACGTTCCTCGCCCTGATTTGATTTTGCTTGATTTGAATATGCCTAAAATGGACGGCCGAGAGGTTTTGGAGAAAATAAAACAGGATCAACAATTAAAACGTATTCCTGTTGTAGTTTTAACCACATCTCAAGCTGATGAAGATATTCTTAAAAGCTATGATCTGAATGCAAATTGTTACATTAGTAAGCCGGTAGATTTAGATCAATTTATGGAAGTCATTAAATCAATTAAAACCTTTTGGCTTACGATTGTTAAGTATCCAACTAACTACTAACGGCTTATAAATAATGAGCAGACAAGATCAGGTTAACGTTTTATTAGTTGAGGATAACCCTGGTGATGCACGTTTAGTTGAAATTATGCTGAATGAGGTTCAACCTAACCCCGTTATATTACATCATGTTTCTTCTCTAAACGCTGCGGAAGACTATTTGCAGTCAGATGCTACAGACCTTGTTTTACTTGACCTTTCCTTACCTGATTGTAATGGCCTGGATTGTATTAATAAAATCCAGCATATTGATAGAACTTTAGCAATTGTTGTCTTAACTGGACTTGATGATCAGGATTTTGCTATTAAAACCATGCAACATGGTGCTCAAGATTATCTGGTTAAAGGGGAAGGTGATGGGCAACTGATGTTACGCGCTATTCATTATGCAATAGAGCGCAAACAGATTGAACAACGTCTGACTTTATTGGCCCATTTTGATAGTTTGACTGGTTTAGCCAATCGTGAATATTTTAATATCACTTGTACTCGAGCAGTAGAACAAGCTAAAAGAAGAAAACAGACACTAGGCTTAATGTTTCTTGATTTAGATCACTTTAAAGAAGTTAATGATACATTGGGTCATTTAATGGGAGATAAATTATTAGTCTGTGTTGCTGAGCGCTTGAAAAACTGTGTTCGATCTATTGATTTTATTGCACGATTAGGTGGTGATGAATTTGTCATTATTCTCGATGATATTCAAACACCTAAAACAACCAGTCATATTGCTGAAAAAATATTGTCTTCACTATCAACGCCCGTTGACTTAAATAACCAAGAAGTTTTTATTAGCAGTAGTATTGGAATTACCTTGTATCCAGATGATGCATTAAATGTTAATGATTTACTAAAACATGCTGATATTGCTATGTATAAAGCCAAGGATAAAGGGCGCAATAACTTTCAGTTTTACACACCTGAACTCAATGCAAATTTTATTCAGACAATGACCCTGAAAAATGATTTAAGAGGGGCTATTGATCGCCATGAATTATTTCTGTATTACCAGCCTAAAATCAATATTCTGGATAATAAAATTGTCGGGGCAGAAGCTTTATTGCGTTGGCAACACCCTATACGAGGCATGGTGCCCCCAAATGAGTTTATTCCTATTGCCGAACAATCAGGTTTAATTTTTGGAATTGGACAATGGGTTATTTCAGAGGCGATAAAGCAAACTAAAAAATGGCAAGAAAAACTTTTGCCAAACTTTGGTATGGCTATCAACCTTTCTGTTAAACAGTTTCAAAATAGAGAGTTAGTTGATTTTATAAACACGGAAATCACTAAATTATCAGTTGCAGCATCAACAATAGAACTTGAAATAACAGAAAGTTTATTGATGGAAGAAAGTCAACAAGAACATGAAATTTTACAAGAGTTGAGTAATAAGGGATTTAAAATTTCAATGGATGATTTTGGAACTGGGTATTCGTCGCTCTCATATCTTAAACGCTTTACGATTGATGTATTAAAAATTGATCGTTCATTTATATGTGATGTGATGTCTAACCCGGATGATGCAGAGATTGTTAAGGCAATTATTGTTATGGCACATGCATTAAAATTAACTGTAGTTGCTGAAGGGGTTGAAAATAAAGAACAATTAGGGTTTTTAAAACAATTAAACTGCGACCAAACTCAAGGTTTTTTAGTTAGTAAGCCAATCCCGGCGTTAGAATTTGAACAATTATTTAAAGAAGTAAATGAAAGTAAATAGTAATGATAAGATCTCTCTTACACTTTTTTTATCGGTTTTTATTTTTTCTATTATCCCCTTTGCTTTAAATAAATTAGGTATTGATTTTTCATCAACCACTATTCCATTACCTGAGCCGCGTTCACTTTTACTTGATGATTTGTTTTACAAATTATCTGGTGCATTTACCCATACTATTTTGGAATGGAGTGCTTTTTCTGTTGCTATCAGCATTGCAGTGCTAGGGGTTGTACATTTTCGTGTTTCCAAAGAGGTGACGGTTCCTGTTATTTGTATTGCTTTATTCTGTGCTGGCAGTATGGATGCGTTTCATACCTTAGCTGCAGATCGTCTGATTGATTCAGTTGCTGATAACAAAAGGCTTATACCGTTTACTTGGGCTATTTCCCGAACCTTTAATGCTTTAATTATTATTTCAGGGGTTTCAATATTTCTATTAAACCCACAATTAAGTAAGAAAGCGGGGTTTAATTTCGTTATCACTATTAGCTTAATATTTATTGTTCTTGCTTACGTTATTATTCATTATTGTGCGACCAGTCAAAATTTACCCGAAACCATTTTTCCTGATGCGTTTATTACTCGACCTTGGGATGTCGGCCCACTTGTTTTATATGCATTTGTTTGCATTCCTTTAATTGTTAAATTTAATAAAATATACCCTTCAACTTTTAGTCAGGCGTTATTGTTGAGTATGGTGCCGGAAATTGTTGTTGAAATACACATGGCTTTTGGTTCAAAAGCCCTGTTTGATAACGATTTTAATATTGCACATTTTCTAAAGATTTTTGCATACCTGCTACCTGGTATGGGGCTTTTGCTTGATTATGTGCAAACTTTTACTCGTTTAGAAAAAACAACACACTCATTAGTTGAGGAAAAGACCAAAATTAAATCGATTGTTGATAATGCGATAGATGGAATTGTGACTATCAATAGCACTGGTTATATCCAGTCTTTTAATCCTTCTGCTGAACGCATGTTCGGCTATCAGGAAAAGGATATTATTAATAAAAATATTAATCTGTTGGTGCCAAAGTCTTATCATGAGAAACATGATGGCTATAGCTATTTTCGAAAATATAAACGAACGCAATTAAAAAATATTATTGGTTTTAATCAAGAGGTTATTGGTCTTTGCAAGGATGGTTCAACGCTTCCTTTGGACCTAGGTATTACTGAAGTACAGCTAGGAAACGAGACGTTTTTTACTGCCTTTGTACGTGATCTAAGTCAACAAAAAAGACTAGAAAATGAGATAAAGTCCAGAGAGCAATTATTTAGCACCTTTGTAAATGCAGCTCCAGTGATGATGTGGATGTTGGATAGCCATCATAAACCTATTATGTTTAATGAAACATGGTTAGACTTTATGGGGCATACATTGGAACAAGAACTGGCTTATGAATGGGATAGTTTAAAAATTCATCCCGAGGATAAAGAACCAGTGATGAGTCAATATTATGAAGCAATTAATCATAAAAAAAGCTTTGACCAAGAATACCGACTGTTGAGGCATGATGGTGTTTATCGGTGGATACGTGAAGTAGGTGTTCCCCATCATGAAAATAATACCTATAAAGGCTTTATAGGTATCTGTTTGGATGTTACCCAAAGAAAAATGGATGAATTAAAATTACACAATTACACCCAAGAACTTGAAAGATCAAATATAGAATTAGAACAATTCGCTTATATAGCTTCACATGATTTGCAGGAGCCTTTACGTATGGTCTCTAGTTATACCCAGTTATTAGAACGACGCTATAAAGATAAGCTGGATGATGATGCGAATGAATTTATTGGTTATGCGGTTGATGGTGCCAATAGAATGCAAACTTTGATTCAGGATTTACTTGCTTATTCCCGTGTTGGAAAAAACAAACAAATTCTTAAGCGGCTGGAATTAGATCCGCTTATAAAAAATATTATCCTAGGTTTAAAGCTTGCAATAGAAGAGAGTAATGTTCAGATCAATCTGCCAGAATCATTTCCACAGATCATGGCAGATCAATCGCAAATTCAACAATTGTTTCAAAACTTGATTTTAAATGCGATTAAATATCGTGCTGAAGAACGGCAATGTGAGATCAATATCAACTATCAAAAAGTAGATAAAATGTGGCAATTTTCAATTCAGGACAACGGCATTGGGATAGAGACTAAATATTTTGAACGTATATTTGTAATATTTAAACGCTTACACAGTAGAGAAAAATATTCAGGCACTGGGATAGGTTTAGCAGTTTGTAAGCGAATAGTAGAAGGTCATGGTGGAGAACTATGGTTGGAATCAACATTTGGGTCAGGTTCAACATTTTATTTTACGATTCCAATTGACTTATAGAACAGTCAGTTTTTTGTTTCCAGTTATGTTTTTTTTGCGAAACCCATAATGCAATCGAAAAACCAATTAGATTGCTTTTTTCTTATGCAAATAAATTATAATTTTGTCATCCTTAGAGCCATTTTTAATCGACAAGTTTCTAAATGAACAAAGAACTTTTTTCTTCCCTAGTCTACTTTTTATCAGTTGATTATAACTCAACCAAATTGATTTATCTGTACACTTCTTTGAAAGTTTAGGGTGATCACAATACAATTGACTTGGAAAGAACCATTGCTTGCCTTTACTTTTTGGATCCTTTTTAGTGGTAATTTCACTCAAATCAATAATTACCCTTTCATGAGTAGCCTCTTTAGTCTTGCAATGTTCAGCAGCTTTACGAAGCCATTTGACTGCTTCTTTATCGCTTTGTTCAAC
>CAZZIX010000027.1:2020-18295 GCA_964654345.1 uncultured Methylomarinum sp. | reverse complement strand
TGATAGTGAGAAAATTTGCCAGGAACATGTGCCAATATAAAAACAAAAAATAAAGTATTCTATTTTCATAATTCTTCAATGAAAATAATTATGTTTTTTCTCAGTTTTGCAAAGATACAGCTATCACGGCACTATCGTTATACCCCTTTTAAGATTATATCCGACAAGTTCCACAGAGAGTTTGATCATCACTCTCCTAAATACTTCAAAACCATTGATAAAGTAAAATACAACAAATAGCGAATCAATATTTATTTGACAAAGAGAGGTTTTTCTTATTATAGTTAATATCGAAACGATACTATATTAAGACAATCTATTTCCTTTACTTTTATCTTAATTGTATCAACTCTTAACAAAAAAATAATAAAGGTGAAATACAATGACGGCGGAAACTAAAGAAAAAGATAATTTTGTTTTATATATTGCAATAATTGCTGCTATTTTTATTGCTGCTCTCCTTATAGTTAAAAGTAGTGAAAATGATAAATTTGCCCCAATAAAAGCGCAGGTTGCGGAAGAACTCCGACTTATGGATATTCGTATTTTAAATTAATTCTCAGTTTAATTAATTATTCACGCATAAATACATTCTATTTGGAGAAAACGTATGAAACTTATTTTAATTAGCACAACTCTACTATTATCTTTTTTATCTACCCCATCATTTTCTACTGAATATATCTATAGAGACTTGATGGCTAACACCCTCCCTTCCGCAAAATGTGAAATACAATCAAAGGCTGAAGAAACAGCAAGAAAACCCTATAAAATAAAACGATATTCAAAAAGATTTTGTCAAACACAAGGCTACGGGTGGGGAGTTGAAGAAATCACAAAGAATGGTAAAGTTGCCTGTAACGAATGTACTACTGATACAAACTTGCAAAAATGCTATGTAAAAGATGTCATAGTAAAATGTAAACGCATTAAGCCAGGGACAGTAGGAATGCTTCCTGGTCAAGGATAGCAACAATAAAAAGATACTTGGGGTCGTTGTCTAGTTAGCTAAGTAAAAGTCATATCCATTAAATTTTTATGTGAAAACTCATAATTTAAGACTGTTTTCACTTTAGTATTGCTAATAACTTTAAACAAATTTTCTTTTGAATTCACAAAATTCGGAGCAGGAAAACCAATATCATTAGATACTTTCGTATAAAACTGCCTTTTTGTAGGATGAGTATCTGTGCAACAATTAAATTCCTGCCCCCAAACTTGTTGCTCAATAATTTGACCAATGATTCCGATGCAATCATCACGATGAATAAGGTTTACATTTGCATCTGGGTTTTGAACTAATTTCCCTTTACTAAAAAATTTACCAGGATTTCGGTTATATCCAATTAATCCTCCAAACCTAACTACTGTGATTTTAAACTTCCTACTATCTCTTAGTAAAGTTTCAATTTTAAATAAGGGGCTTTCTACTGACTCAAGTCCGTCAGATTCAGAAATCACACAGTTCTCATCTTTATAAACTGATGTTGAGCTAACAAATAAAACTTTTTTAATTTTAGATTTTTCTATTTCTTTTAACAAAGACTCAAAAAAACCTCTATTTTTAACAGGAATATTGATTATTAAAATTTCTGCTTGTAGAAAAGTTTGGATATTGGTTGATAACGATCCAATATTAATAACAAATGGATTGACATTAATAGCTGACAATTCTGATAAACGAATAGATGAGGTGGTTGACGCTTTGATAGAATATCCTTTTTTAACAAAATACTCTGACAGTGAAAACCCAAGCCAACCACTTCCTAAGATACTGATAATATTAATACGCCTACCTTTATTATGTACTCAAGTTAGAAATAATAACACACCAACCGAGTCAGTTATCTTTAAGTAATTTTTCAAATACATCAATTCTTATAGGTCTGGAAATAAAATACCCTTGCCCAATATCACAGCCTGCATCCTTTAAAAAATCATACTGCCATTGACTTTCAATTCCTTCCGCAACAACTTTAATATTCATCCCTTTTGCCATTGCCAATATTGCATTAACAATAACAATTTGACCATTATCTTCCAGGTTTGAAATAAATGAACGATCAATTTTAAGGGTATCAACAGGAAACCGGTTCAAATAACTTAATGAAGAATAACCTGTACCAAAATCATCAATTGATAATGTGATATTACGCTTGGCAAGTGCATTCAGTTTTTCTAAATTGGCGGCAGCATTTTTCATCATCACTGATTCAGTCAATTCAAATTCTATATGTTTATTTAACTCAGAATCTGAAAAAACTGCTTCCACCTTTTCCATCATGTTTGATTGATGAAATTGTAATGAACTGACATTTAATGCCAGTTTAAATTTTTCGGGAATTAAGCCCTGCTGCTTCCAATTTTGTAAATTTTTATTAAACTGTCTAAATAACCAATCACCAATGACTAAAATTTGCCCCGTTGCCTCAGCTAAAGGGATAAATTCGGCAGGAGAAATATCACCTTTTGTACTATGTGTCCACCTCATCAATGCTTCCGCACCAACCAACTTACCTGTTTGTAAACAAACTTGTGGTTGATAAACCAAGTGTAATTCATTATTTTCAATTGCACTTCGTAAATCCGTCTCTAACTCAAGTCGATATAGAGCCCTTGCATTCATTTCATGGGCGTAAAACCGAAAAGTGTTTTTTCCATTAGTTTTAGCACTGTACATAGCAGTATCTGCATTTTTTAACAACACTTGTATATTTTCACCATCATAGGGTGATACTGCGATACCTATACTAAAAGTTACATAAACCTCATAGCCATCAAGAATAAAAGGTTTTTCCAGTGCTTTTAATAACCGGTTCGATACGCTAGCCGCGACTTCTTCATTAGGAATATCCGTTAAAAAAATTGTAAACTCATCGCCACCTAATCGTGCTAAATCAAACCGTTGAATATCAATTGAATTTAAGCGAACCACACCATCCGGCAATGGATTTTTTATCAATCTATGGTTATCTGTTTGATATTCCCTATCTTGTTCGGCAGTCCGTACACACTGTTTCAACCTATCTGCAATTTCACACAGTAACAAGTCGCCTAGATCATGTCCCAAGGTGTCATTGACTCGTTTAAAATCATCTAAATCAATAAAAAGCAATGCTGATAATAAATCATACTTTTCGTTACCTGATAAAACTGCATCAATTGATGTTAGAAATGATTCCCGGTTCATCAAGCCCGTTAATGAATCAAAATAAGCTAATGATCTAACTTGGTCTTCCGTACAACGTCGCTCAGTTATATCCTGTAAAGTACCGACATATTCAACAATATCATTTAAATCGTTTTTTATAACACTTGCTAAATGAGAAACAATTTTATGCTGTCCTTCCCCAGTAGTTAATAAGTGCTCTAAATCAAAACTAATATTATTTTCAATACAATTAGTGATAGCCTGTTGAACGGTATAAAGATCTGGCTCAGGAATTCTCTGAAAAAAATCTTCCAGTGAAATATTTTCCATTTTCTGAGGATTAATATCTAAAAGGTCATACATAGTTTCTGACCATTTAAACGATTTATCTGCAACGTTATATTCCCAGTTAGCTAATTTGGCGACTTTTTGCGCTTTCGCTAATCGTGCTTCACTAGATATTAAAGATAAATTAATCTCATGCGCACGTAACATATACTGAATACGATAAACCAGGATATTCCAGTTAAGAGGTTTACTGGAAAAATCAGTTGCTCCCGCTTGAAAAGCATTTTCAATAGATTGGTAATCTTCCTTCCCAGCAATAAACAAAATGGGTTTATCAATTGCAACGGTATGATTTCTTAAATACCGGCAAACTTCAACACCTGTCATATCAGGTAATTCATAATCAAGCAGCAAAATATCAGGTGATTTTTCAATGGCAATTTGAATTCCTTCTTTACCAGTAGCCGCTGTTAAAACAACATAGCCATATTGCTGTAATTTTTTTTCAGCAATCAAACGCAATGTCGGATCATCATCAATGATTAATATTTTATAACTGTCACTCATAATTTAACCATAAAGAAAGTTTTGGTAGGCTTTTTCAACCAAGTCATATTCATTAATTATAGACAGCCATATTTTTTTTGCTGATGAATAATCATCTTGCCTAGATTTATTCTCTAATTTTTTAAATAAGTTGGATAGCCTTTTTGCAGCAACATTCATACTGCTTGATTTCAATTGATGAGCAAATGTTCCTACACCTTGAATGTTTTTTTCTAAAAATGCCTGTTCAATTTGTGAAAATAACTGTTCAGCATTCGCGAAATAAGTACTGCTAATTTGAGTAATAAATTCCTTCGATCCGGGTTCATCCATTTCTATCAACTCACGCATTATACTAGCATCTAAAATATTTTTCTTAAGTTGTTGTTTGTCAAGTTTATTTTTCTTAGATATTTCTAATTGTTCTACTTTATTGATCGTTTTTAACCAAGGTTGAATCACTTTAAGTAATTGCTTTTTCTTAAAGGGCTTACTTAAAAAACCATCCATTCCAGCAGCAATACAAGCGTCTTTATCTTCTTTAAAAGCATTGGCTGTTAATGCAATAATGGGTGTTTTTTTATTATTAAATTGTTCTAATTTCCGAATTTCTCTACTCGCTTCCAGACCATCCATTACAGGCATTTGGCAGTCCATTAAAATCAAATCAAAATCATTTTTAATATAAAGTTCTACTGCCTCCTGGCCATTGGTTGCAGACTGACTTTTTAAATCTATTCGTTTAAAAATATTTTGAACCATTAGCAGGTTAACAGGATTATCCTCAACAATTAATACATTAACCCCAGAAGCTATATTATCCAAACCCCGTGTTGGTAAGCTAGTATCTAATAATCGTTCAAGCTGCTCGACCATTTCAAGCACATCATCATTAATTTTAATTGATGCTAATTTAGAAAGACCATCCTTTAATACGTTTTTACTAGTGCTTTCATCACAATAAGCAACCGGTATTTTTTTCTTACTTGAAAGTAAGGTTACTTCCCAGTCCTGCGCTTGATCCAGAGTGTCCTCAGCGAATAAGAACAATTTATATTCGTTTGCCAACTCGGGGTCTTGCTGTAACAAATATAATTCAGGAGAATCAATTGTTTCAACCAAATAACCAATTTTCTCTAATCGTGATGCTAATTGTGAATTTTCATCATCTGTGCAAAGACCAATTAAAACTGGCTGAGGCTGGTTTTTACTAGGATTAGCCGGGGTTATTAATAGAGGTATAGTCAATAAAAATTCAGACCCCACTCCTTGAATGCTACGTAGTGTTATTTTTCCACCCAATAAATTTGCCATTTTTTTAACTATCGCTAAGCCTAGGCCAGTCCCGCCATATTTTCGAGTAGTAGAGGCATCTTCCTGAGTAAAGGGGTTAAACAAAGAAACTTGTTTTTTATCGGATATTCCAATCCCTGTATCTTTAACAGAAAAAATAATAGCGTCTGTTCCCAATGATTCTTTCTCACCTCGTACACTTAATAATATTGATCCTTTATCAGTAAATTTAATTGCATTACTTAATAAATTGGTCAACATCTGCCTTATTTTTTGTTCATCTCCAAAAATATAGCGAGGCAAACCTGCTTCAAGATGATACTTCAATTCTACAGATTTACGCTTACTAGCATGACGATGACTGGCTAATAGAGTAATTAATAATTCATAAACATCAAACCAAACAGAGTCTATTTCCATTTTCCCTGCTTCTATTTTGGAAAAATCAAGAATATCATTAACCTGACCCAGTAATGAATTACCTGATTGATTAATGATTCTAATATGTTCAGTTTGCTCTTGATCTAATGATGTCTCTTTTAACAAATCCGAAAAACCTATAATGGCATTTAAAGGCGTGCGAATTTCATGACTCATGACTGATAAAAATTCTGACTTTGCAACACTCGCTTTTTGAGCTTGATCCGCCAACACCAATGCCTGGTTTTTTGTTTTCGTTAAATCTTGAGTCCTCTTTTTTACGATAATTTCTAAATTATTTTTTTGGTCATTTAAAGCATTATGCCAAAATTCAATTTTATCGAGCATTATATTAAATGATTGACCTAAGCGCCCAATTTCATCTGTAGATTGAATTGTTGCCCGTTTTTTATATTGACCTGATTGACTCACTTCCTCACTAATTGACAATAATTCCAGAATTGGATCTGTTAATTTTTTTGCCATTTTTTCCATCAGTAAAAAAATAACGCCTGAAGCAATCATTAAACCAAGAAAAGCAACAGATAATTCTTTTAATAAACGCATATAAATATCATACAAACTAATAATTAGACGTATTTCACCTTGTGCCATATTATCAAGAATCAAAGGCTTGCAAACATATAAAAACTTTAATGAAAATGAGCTATGCTGACTTTTACTGAACTTTTCCATTCTATTTTCAGGTAATGCCCAATGCTTTTCTAATTCAAAAGATGCAATTGGATACCGCTCTCCTTTTTTCACAACTGATGCATAAGTAATACTCTTATTCATCTTGAGCATATCTAAAGTTTGCTGAGCGTCTTGTTCATTATCAAAAATTAATGAAGGCATAATTGACAAGGCGGTAACTTCAGCCAAGGCATTAATCTCATGACTTAAAATAGCTCTATTTGAAAAAAATGAATTCGCTACCAAGATTCCCCCTGCAACAAAAAGCATGAACAAAATATTCAAACTTACGATTAAACGAAGTTTATCTTTGATAGATGCATTAGAAAATTTTGACATATTGTATATCATCATTTTTATTTCTTAGGGTGGCGGTAGTCAAAAATTTTAGCTAATTTTAATATTCTTGAACTCATTACTAAATCAGATTGTTTAACAATAGGAAGATTTATATTTAATTGCATTTTTCCATCTATCTTTTCAAGACTAATCATGCCTCCAGCCTGAATAAATGCCAGATCTTCACCCACCGTTAACACGGGCTGACCTTTCAAATCAAATAAAACCTGTAGCAGAATATTTCGTTCTAACCCACTAATATAAAGCAACTGGCATTGTGATAAATTTCGCAGCCGTGAGCGATTTAGTATCTGCACTCCTTTGCCATTAATCGTCTGGTTTTCCATACCAGCAAAAGATTCTTGTACAACATTATCACCAATAATGCACAGTTTGATAGAAGGGCCATTCCAATCGAAAACACCTTCTGGCCAACCAGTAAACCGTGCAATATTAAGCGTTAATGCAGCAAGGACTGTTTGTTTATCCATTGACTTGGCTGATACATTAGTATTATTAAAAAACAGCAGTAAACAAAAAATAACTGATAATTTTTTCATCAAAAAAATCATGCTAAGCAATAACCCTTAGAATTCCCAAACCAGTTTGCCATAGACACCACGATCTATTGATGTATCCTGAACAAAATTTTCCTGCCTATATTCAAGGTGTTGCTCCGCCAATAAGTTCTGACCAACCAATGACAATTCAACACCCTTTATTGGCCGCCAAGCCAAGCGAATATCCAGAGAAACATAATCCTTAATAAACGCTGTTCCAAACGAGCTGGCAACAACATTTTCATCTACATACCTAAACAACAGGTCAACATCAATATCCTGCCAAGGAGATATGATGCTACGTAATGACATTCTTTGCTGCGGACTAGAACCAAGCTGGTTAACAGCATCTTGTTGAGAAAAACCTGTTTTTAATAAATTATAATTAGCATCCCATCGCCACCAGTCCAGCATTTGCCAAACTGCTGCCATTTCAAATCCATAGGTATGCCCACTATTCTTGTTACTAACTGTAATTGGTACCTCAACATAACTGCCCATAAAAATAGGATTCTCTAAATCTCCTGACCTCAGATCATCATAATCATTATAAAAAGCCGTAAAATCTATCGACACATTATCTATAAAGGTTGTTCGATAGCCTACTTCATAACTTATTACTTCCTCTGAATTTAAATTAATGCTTTGATCAAGCCTAATTGCTACTGCTGGCATTGTTGTTGATTGTGCAGGGGTGACTCTTTGCAAAAAAGTTGAATTATGCTCTAACCTTGAAGGTGTTCTAACTGCTCTTGATACTCCACCCCATAAACGATGTTGTTGATGAGGCTTCCATATCAACCTAGCCGTTGGCTGTACTTCAAAGCCACTGTAATTATTATGTTCTAATTTTGAACCAAGGGTAAGCCATAGCGCATCGTCAATTAATGTAATTTCATCCTGTACAAATGCACTAAAAAGCTGATCATTTCGGCTAAGAGGGCTAATCGTTGCAAAAGTACTAGAAACAAAATCATCATGGTTATAACGATAACCCAATCCCCAAACCACATCATTCCATTCTAATAATCCAAACCGATGCTGAAAATCCACATCCAGGCTATGGCGACTTTCTTTAAGAAAAAATTCATCCCGTTCATAAAAATCATAGAAAACTTGTAATGAATAATCAGATGTTGAAGAAAAAGTATGCTGATGACGCATTAATAGATTTCCACCAAAACTATCAATATTTTCATCAAAAGTTTTTTGATAGGGTGGTGAAACTGTTGGAAGCGTGGTCTTTTGATTGATATCGCTAGAGTAGACATCCCCTTGCACAGTTAAAGAATCTTGCAGCGACAGATGTGAATCCACTCTGAATCCACCTTGAACCTTATCCCAATCATCTCCAGCTCTATCCCCTAATTGGGTCGTGCTTTCATCACGATTAAACCCTTTTACATAAAGTCTAGCCGAGGTGTCAGCACTTAATTTTGTTCCATAACGTAAAGCCCCAAAACCTTGTTCTTCTGAACCAAACCCAGAAGCGAGTAACCCACCCTGTGTATCTGCAGAATGTTTAGTAATTATATTGATCACGCCATTAACTGCATTAGCTCCCCATAATGTTGCGCCTGGCCCACGAATTACTTCTATCCGATCAACATCTTCCAACATTACATCGTGGTTTTCCCAATAAACGCCGGCAAAGGCTCTTGTATATGTGTTTCGACCATCAATTAAAACCAACAGTTTATTGGCAAATCGACCGTTAAAACCTCTGGCGCTCACTGCCCATTTATTTGAATCAATTCGAGATACGTCTATACCAGGTGCCAAACGTAAAGCTTCCGGTATTGATGTTGCTCCAATTCTTTTTATATCATCCTGACTGATAACAAAAATTGCTGCGGGGGAATCATTAAGTGATTTTGCTTTTTTTGCAACAGAAATAACCTCTACGTTCAAGAGATCTTCCACACTTAACCCAAGTAAATCATTTTGATCAGAATTTGCAGTTGAAATACAAATTAGATAAATGGAAAAAAGTGTTACATATTGTTTAAATTTAGTTATTCTACTGCTCATCGCTCATCCTAAATACGCATAATTTCTCTACGCTTAAGACTAGCAGACTCTTAAGTATTTAAAAGTAGCTCTAAATAATTCTTGAATTAGTTAACACTTTTAACCTAGAAAAATCAGTTGGACATGGTTTTTGTGGAAAATTTGGACAAAAAGACAAATAATCATTCGAAGATAATCGCCATAGTCCTTATCGAGAATAGTTTTGCAGAATTTTTTCCAGATTTCTTCACAAAACTATGGAGCGATTTTTCCTAGTCAAATGGGTTAATGATAACAAATATGAAGACGCTTTATATTCAATAGCTTAGGTAAAAAATATAGCGTTCAACTGATTTTTCTAGGTTTAATGCTTTTAATCTAAAAAAACATCACCACCACTATTTCTCGCACAAGTGGCAACAAATCTCAACTGCTTAAAATGGGCAAACTTTTGTTGCATTTTTAATACTAAAAAATCAGCCTGTCTGGCATTATCAACAGCACAAAAACCTGTTGGCCCCCATGATGTTTGACCAATAGCTACTGCCCCTTGTTGTTTCAACCACTGCAACACTTCTGCAACCTCACCACTAGTAAAAACACTACCTTGTACGGATGCAAAATGCTTACCTACTGATTGTTGTAACTGAGTTATCACAGCTCCAAACTTAGCAATATCTTGTTCAGCAACAGCCGGTAGTCCTTGCATCATTAACAAATAACATAACCTTGCTGCTTCCTCAGCAGGAAAAACAGGTAATTCTTTAAAGGCATTGATTTCCTCATCACCATAAAAACCCTGCTCTCTCTGGTCTAAAACTAAAATAAAACGCCACTGCTCTGGTATATCCATATGTGAAATGACAGGAGGAGTTTCAGTAAATTCTCCCCTGCCTCCATCAACTACCAAACCACCCTGCTCAAATACGCCTATACCAATTCCTGATCGCATGCCCCTATCTGTTAGTTGAGCAATATCCCGAACACTCAATCCTAACTCATAAAAAGCATTTAAAGCAGACCCAATAGCCAATGACATTTGTGTACCAGAACCTAGCCCAACATGTTCTGGAATAGCTGTTTCTATTACTATTTTTAATTGATCTGAAACTTTTAATATTTTACATAAAGCCCGAGTACATTTTTCAGCTCTTTCTGCTGATTGCCCTGTAACAATTAGTTTATCTGAAGTCACCATAGAAAGCCGTGTAGCTATATCATCCAATGCCACACCAATACTTCCAAAATGACGTCCTAAGGAACCACTTAAATCAATAAACCCCATGTGTAATCTAGCTGGAGCAATAACAGAAATTTTTCTATCTGACACTTTCAAAATAAAGGCAATTAGGTATTCATAAATAATAATGAATTATACAGAAGAACTAATTAATCAGCTCTGCTAATTGATCTAAATCCATCATAAAACAATCGGCTAAATTAACAGTCACTCTTTCTACAGGAAGAACGGAAGGAATAAACACACTAGGTGCGCCCGCATTTACTGCTGCTTCAATCCCTACAGCAGAATCTTCTAACACCAAGCATCGGTTGATTGGCTGTTGCAATACTTTTGCAGCTTCTATAAAGACATCCGGTTTAGGCTTTCCATTATTAACATGGTCTCTTGTTATAACGGAAGAAAATATACTAGCAAGATTAGCTAATTCTAAACATTCAAGAGCATTTTCTTTTCTACTATTTGTTGCTAAACAAAAAGATATATTTTTTTCTTTAAGTTGATTAATTAAATTAAAAAAACCTTTTTTTATCGGTAGACCCTTTTGATTTACATATTTTCTCCAAAATTCTCCACTTAACCTTGCAAATTGTTTTAAATCAAAATCAACACCATAATGTTTTATTACCTGGTTTTCCATATCTTGAAATTGCAAGCCAGATAGCGATGAACAAAATTCATCACTAAAACTGACTCCCATTTCGTTTGCCGCTTTCTGCCAAGCAATAAAATAAGTCATTTCTGTATCAATAACCAAACCATCCATATCAAAAATAACGGCTGAAAAGCTGGGAAGCTTTAATTGGTTATTTGTAATAACTTTAATATACTCCCCTTTCGCCTCTCGACTAGAGCCGACTACAATACGCTTTACACCTTTATTATCTTGCTCTAACATTCCAGCCACCTCCACCCACTCACCAACTTTTGCCTGTCCTGTATAAGTTGCCGTGTAACTAACGATAGAACTAATCTGCTGCTGTTGAATCAAAAACTCAGCAGGATAATCAAAAGCTAAAGTGTCATCTATTACCTGAACTTTCAATTGCACTTTTTCTAATTTTTTATAATTTATTGTTGTTTCCCTTTGAATGGTTTTTGAAACAAAACTGAAATCTATTTTTCGGTGATTAATAATTGCTTTATTAAATTTACGTTTTTCATGCCATATATACTCTTCATAACTCAATTCACAAGAACGTCGATCAAAAGATTCTATCCATTGCGCCTCACTTAATTCAAAACAGTCACCTTGCTGAATTAATTTCTTAGTGATTTCTCTACTCTGGTTAAACGCCTTTCTAGAGTAAAACACCAGATCAATATCTGAACTTGGTTTTTGTGCGCCAATAAGAATTGAACCAGTAATACCTAATTCTTCCAAGTCAATCCCATATTTATTAAACAAATAACATAATTTTACTACATCAGATTCAACGACATCATTAGATACAGAATTTGCCAATAATTTTTTCAATCTTTTTCTAGGTTCATGATGCTTATCTACTTTATCTAAAGCTACAGCATGACAATGAGCCTGTTTAATCTGAGAGTAATATAAATATTCAGGATAATCCTTTCTAAGAAGAAGGTTTGCTTGTACTGTATTAAGTTTTTCCCAGTTTTCATTATGACGAATATACCTAAGAAAACAGAGAATTTTCCCATTTTCCTCCCCACTTTCCACAACTGCAAAAACTAGTCCTTCAGAAGTTTCTATAAAATCTTTTGCTAAATACATCTTGTGATTTATGGTTAATAGCTCTCCACACGATTTCGTCCATTATCTTTAGCTCTATAGAGTGCATCATCCGCTGCTTTAATAAGTTCTACCTTTGTTTCAAATTGACCTGTATAAACAGATAAACCTAAGCTTAAGGATACATAAGGTTCTATTTTTGATTCTTTATGTTCAATAGCTAGATCTAAAACCGCCTGTCTCAGTTTTTCTGCAACAACAATACCTCCAATTCTATTGGTATCAGGAAGAATAACTGCAAACTCTTCCCCTCCATATCGACAAGCTTTATCCGTAGGTCGATCAGGAACAGATCCAATAGCTTTTGCTACTGCCGTTAAGCATTCATCGCCCTGTTGATGACCATAATGGTCATTATAAGGTTTAAAAAAATCAATATCACACATAATAAAAGCTAAAGAATTTTTGTTTCTCTGTGCTAAAAGAAATTGTCTTTTTAAAGTTTCATCAAAGTTTCGTCGGTTTGGCAGATCTGTTAACTGATCAACTGATGCTAACAACTGCAACTCTTTATTAGCAACAATTAACTCTTCTTGCGCTTTATGTAACTTCTGACGCATCATATAAATACGTTCCATTGAAGTGATCGTTAGTTGAAGTCGTAACGGGTTGATAGGTTTTTGTAAATAGGCATCTCCACCTGATAAAATACCTTTAGTAAATGAATCATCATCTATTTTGCTAGAAATAAAAATGATTGGGAACCATTCTATATTTTCCATAGATCTTATTGCATAAGTTGTTTCAAACCCATCTAGACCTGGCATTTCTACGTCCATTAATACAAGGTCAATATCGTTTTCTTGAATAATCTTTAATGCTTCCTCTCCTGTCTCTGCATGAAAAACTTCATGCCCAAGAGTTTTAGCACACTCAGCCATTAATGCCCGAATAGTTTTACTATCATCAACAACTAATACTTTCATTAAAAAAATTAATAAGCTTTAAATATTTAATAGTTTAGCTTAGTTTGATACAAACTATCTATTCTTACAAATATAAGTTGATATTTAGCGCCTGATTTCATATGCTCAAGCATGTAAGTCTGATTATCCTAGAAAATTTAGTTGATCGCGAATTTATAATACAAGCTATTGGTTTTACAATTATTTTAATAAACATTAGCCTTACCCATTGGTTAGGTTGGCATTTTTTTGAAGGGTTGTGGAATCAATCATTTGTGCTAGAACCCTTGGTCCAACTGGTTTTTCTAAGGTCATATTAAATCAATAATAAAAAGAGGACTCTATGAAACTAGGTATACCAAAAGAAATTCACCCAGGTGAAAAACGTGTTGCTACCACGCCAGATGTTGCTGAAAAAATAAAAAAACTCGGTTTCGAAATCAATATTGAAAGTGGTGCGGGGCTGCTATCAAATTTTTCGGACGAAGCCTATAAAGAAGCTGGCTGTACGATAAGAAAAAATGCAAAAACCTTATGGAAAAATGCGGATATTATAATGAAAGTCCGCCCTCCGGAATCACATCCAGAATTAGCCATTGATGAAACTGACTTATTATCAAAAGGTAAACATTTAATCAGTTTTATCTGGCCAGCTCAGAATGATGCTTTAATGCAAAAACTAGCAGCTAGAGAAGTGACTGTGTTAGCAATGGATAGTGTACCTCGTATTTCCAGATCACAAAAGCTGGATGCCTTAAGCTCTATGGCAAATATTGCTGGTTATCGTGCTGTGGTTGAAGCTGCGCAACATTTTGGTCGTTTTTTTACCGGTCAAATTACTGCTGCTGGTAAAGCTCCCCCTGCAAAAGTATTAGTTATCGGGGCAGGAGTTGCAGGTTTAGCAGCTATTGGCGCAGCAAAAAGTATGGGAGCTATTGTCCGTGCTTTTGACACACGCCCTGAAGTTAAAGAACAAATCGAAAGCATGGATGCTGAATTCTTGATGCTGGACTTTAAAGAGGATGGATCAGGAGAAGGTGGTTATGCGAAAACTATGTCCAAAGAATTTATTGAAGCAGAAATGGCTTTATTTGCCAGACAAGCCATGGAAGTCGATATCATTATCACAACCGCATTAATTCCTGGAAAGCCCGCACCTAAATTAATTACCGAAGGAATGCTTGAAACCATGAAATCCGGCAGTGTAATTGTTGACCTAGCAGCTGAGCAAGGGGGAAACTGCGCACTAACAGAAAAAAATAAAGTGGTCGTTAAACATGGTGTTACTTTAATAGGTTATACCGACTTACCTAGTCGACTGGCAACCCAATCCAGCCAGCTATATGCGACCAATTTAAGACATCTCCTTACTGAATTATGCCCTAATAAGGATGGAAAAATTGATGTCAATATGGATGATGAAGTCATTCGAGGCACCACGGTGATTAAAGCAGGAAAAATAACCTGGCCGCCCCCTTCCCCCACTTTATCAGTTTCACCTAAGCCCTCCCTAAAAACAGAAATATCTACTACAGAAAAGAACGATATAAAAGAAAAAGAATCACTCCTTCCTGAAGCCGTAAAACAATTGTTACCCTTGTTGATTATAGGGGGTGCTTTATTTTCTTTAGGTTCTGTTGCGCCTGCATCCTTTATGTCTCACTTTACTGTCTTTGTTCTTGCTTGTTTTATAGGTTACCAAGTCATCTGGAATGTTTCAGCATCATTACATACTCCTTTAATGAGTGTAACTAATGCTATTAGCGGCATCATCATCATTGGTGCAGTAGTACAAATTTCTGCTCCGGGTTTTTTTATTACCTTGCTGTCAGGATTAGCCATTTTAATTGCATCAATCAATATTGCCGGTGGTTTTTTAGTCACTCGTCGTATGCTTGAAATGTTCAGAAAATAGGAGAAAAACATGATGTCACAAGGTTTAGTCACAATGTCTTATGTTGCTGCTTCTATTCTTTTTATTTTAAGTTTAAGCGGATTAAGTAGCCAAGAAACGGCTCGTCAAGGTAATTATTATGGAATGGCTGGTATGGCTATTGCCATTATAGCGACCCTATTGAGCGATGCAGTTAATTCATATGTAGTTTTGATTCTTGCCTTAACCATAGGTGGATTTATAGGCACAAAGGCTGCCTTAAAAGTTGAAATGACTCAAATGCCTGAACTGGTCGCTTTAATGCACAGTTTAGTCGGGATGGCTGCCGTATTGGTCGGATATGCTAATTTTTTTGATAGCTCTAATGAATTAGTAGGAATAGAAAAAACAATCCATGAGGTCGAAATTTATATTGGTATTTTTATCGGTGCCATCACCTTTTCTGGCTCTATTATTGCTTTTGGCAAACTCTGCGGAAAAATTGATGGAAAACCCCTTTTACTTCCTGCGCGGCATTTACTTAATCTGGCTTTGTTAATCGCAACATTCTGGCTAGGTAGTGCTTTTTTGTCAGGTATAGAAACAGGCGGGGGTACTTTTGCTTTAATTTTAATGACTCTGATTGCTTTAGCTTTTGGTGTACATATGGTAATGGCTATTGGTGGAGCCGATATGCCTGTTGTCGTTTCTATGCTAAATAGCTATTCCGGCTGGGCTGCTGCTGCAACTGGATTTATGCTTAGCAATGATCTATTAATCGTCACCGGTGCTTTAGTCGGAAGTAGTGGTGCTATTTTAAGCTATATCATGTGCCGCGCCATGAACCGCCATTTTCTTAGTGTAATTGCTGGAGGGTTTGGCTCATCAAGTGGCGAAGCTGCAAAGGTTGAAGGTGATATAACAGAAATAGGCATTGAAGAAACAGCCCAGTTATTAAGCGATGCAAAAAATATTATGATTATACCTGGGTATGGCATGGCAGTCGCACAAGCTCAACATACCGTTAATGAAATAAGCAAACTTTTACGAGCAAAAGATAAAACAGTACGGTTTGGTATACACCCTGTTGCTGGGCGGATGCCGGGACATATGAATGTTTTATTGGCAGAAGCTAAAGTCCCTTATGATATTGTCTATGAAATGGACGAAATCAATGAAGACTTTCCTAATGTTG
>CAZZIX010000027.1:0-1920 GCA_964654345.1 uncultured Methylomarinum sp. | reverse complement strand
CCTTATGATATTGTCTATGAAATGGACGAAATCAATGAAGACTTTCCTAATGTTGATGTTACCATTGTTATTGGTGCTAATGATATTGTAAACCCCTCAGCACTTGATGACCCAAATAGCCCTATTGCAGGTATGCCAGTATTAGAATGCTGGAAAAGTGCATCCACTATTGTTTTAAAACGTAGTATGGCAGCTGGTTATGCCGGTGTAGGTAATCCGTTATTTATACACGAAAACACACGAATGTTATTTGGTGATGCAAATGATAGTATGCAAGCTGTATTAAAAGCTTTGGGCAAATAATATACCTATAAAGTTTCACCATTTGTCAGTTTATTTAGAGAATCATTATCAATGATAGTAATTGTTCCTCTATTTAAACTGACCCACCCTTTTGTCTCAAACTGTTTTAAATGTCTAGAGATCACTTCTCGTGCAGAGCCAAGTTTTGTAGCTAATTCCTGATGTGTTATTTTTAAAACTTCTGTCTCGGCACTCAACAATTCTTTCGACAAACGACTATCAATTCCAGCAAACACCACATCGCCAAAACGACAAATTATATTTGATAATCTAGCTGCAAAATTTTTAAAAACAAATTCACGAAAAAAAGCAGATCGTTCAAGACAACGATAAAAAGCGTGTGAAGAAATGACAAAAGCAGAACTATCTTCTTCAGTAAATGCTTCAGCAGGATAACTATCTCCACTCAATAAACAGGAAGTTGTTAACACACAGGTATCGCCCGGAAACATTTGATATAACATCATTTCCCTACCATTCTCCGATATTAATTGCGCCTTTACAGATCCCTTTAATAATAGTAAATAACTTTCACAAATACTGCCAGATGCAAAAACTTGTTGTCCTTCTGGAAGATTTACTAATGCTGCACTTTCCATCAAGCTGTCCATAGCTGACTCTTCAGAGTTAATAAATTCAGGATAGTTATCTTGCCATAAAGCCTCATGTTTAAACATAATCTGTTATCCACAGTAAAAAATTAATGATAACTTTATTCTCAAAATATTTTATTGTAAAGATAAATTGTAAAAACATAAATATAAAATTATTATTGCGAATGATTATCATTTATAATATTATTACAAACATCTGTTTGTTTACTCTACTTTTTACTTATGAAACTTAAACCCCTTACTTTTTCTATTGCTATGCTAATTGGCTCGACTTCCATAGCACAAGCAATCACCGTTGAAGAATTAGCCGCACAATTTGAAGCCTATAAAAAAGAACAAGCTGAAAAATTTGAACAACTTAGTTCTGAAAACCAATCCCTAAAACAACAAAATAAAAAGCTTAAAGAAAAGGCTGATACGACCGAACAACAAGTTGCTAATAATACCGCTGCTGTTGAAGTCGTCAGTGAAAATATAGAAGAAAATAACACTTTAGCCAGCTGGTTTAATAGAACCACTGTTGGTGGGTATGGAGAGCTCCATTATCAAAACAGAAGTTTTGAAGGGGGTAAACAACATAAAGAAGAAATTGATTTTCATCGCTTTGTTTTATTTGTCGGACATGAATTCAATGATAATTTACGTTTTTTCTCCGAACTGGAACTTGAGCACTCTATTGCAGGAGATGATAAAAATGGGGAAATTGAATTGGAGCAAGCTTATCTTGAGTATGATTTCAATGATAATATAAGTGCTAAAGGGGGTTTGTTTTTAGTCCCTGTTGGAATCATGAACGAAACGCATGAACCTGGAACTTTTTATGGTGTTGAGCGTAATGAAGTAGAAAAATTTATTATCCCTTCAACATGGTGGGAAGCGGGTATTGGCAGCACCTACCGATTTGATAATGGATTAAGTTTTGATGCAGTCGTATCAACAGGACTTGATATGGACAATGATTTTTATATTCGTGGTGGACGGCAAAAAATATCTAAACAAAAAG
>CAZZIX010000026.1:14317-18379 GCA_964654345.1 uncultured Methylomarinum sp. | reverse complement strand
CAGGATTAAACTGATTAATTTTATTAATAATTGCCTCATTTTCCTCATCAGTAAATTCAGGCTTATATGGTGGTGAACATATTCCTACACGAATATCCGGGTATTCTTTTGATATCCTTTCATAAATTTTGTTAAGAGTATTTTTTGCAGACCCCATATAGAAGACAGAGCCCCCTCTCTCATTAAGCAAATGTAAAAGGTATTTATGTAAATCTGCACCCGCTATTTTATTTATAGTCACACCGTTTATCTGCTTAGCAGCAATAACAATGCCACTACCATCTGCTATAAGTGTACTTGATTCTCTTAAGGCTTCTCCAAATGCTTTATCATTTTTAGCCGTTACATATGAATGGGGGTTGAGAGTATTAATAATTTGTTTTTTATTAGGATCAACTATTAGTGTAGATAATTCATCGGAAAAAACATTATAGCCCATAATCTTTAGACTCTTATACACGTTGCTCACCCTTAAATATATCTACTAGGTTTTCTTCAAATTGTTCTAAGCTAAAATTATCTATATAGCGTTGCCGACAATGCATTGCAGTTTCTTTATTTATAAATTTTTGTTTTGCCTGCTCTAGTGCTTCAGGTAGCTCCTTAACATCCTCAAGAACGATGCCACTCTTATCATCAAGAATATAGGGGATGGATCCTTCATCTGTAGATATAACCGGCAACCCATAAGAAAATGCTTCAAGAATTACTAAACCAAAAGATTCTAGTTCATACCTTGTAGGAAAAATCAAAATATGTGAATTCTCAAATAACTCTTTTTTTTGTTGACCATTTACAAATCCATGAAATGTCACTGTATCTTTTAAATTATTTTCTTTTATATATTCAAAAAATTCTTTCTCATCACTTCCATTTTGCCACCCACCAGCAAAATGGAAGTGATAATTTTCATTTCTATTTTCATTTGCTAATTTCAATACTTCAAAATACCCTTTAGATTTAATCATATTAGATAAATATAATACACTTATATTTTCAAATTTTTTATTAGATATATAGTAGTCAAACTCTTCTTCTGTATAGCTATTCTCAACTCCATTTGGAAGAGATAGTATACATTCATACCCTCTAATTTTATCAAAATCATCATTTAGTAATGAACTAAGTAAAACTATATTTACATTTTTAACAAAAAAGTTTGTTAGTTTAAGATTTCTAGTTGAACTAGATACAAATTTATCTACACCTTTTGTATGGTAGTGATAAAAAACATCAATATTGATAAATTTACTATATATTTTCCATAAAGTAGATATTAGAATATCTCTATATAAAGCAACACCTCTAACCGAAGCAGTAAAATAAAGTTTATCAGGTTTAAAAACCAATAGCATCCATAACACTTTCACAAACAATTCAGCTACAAGATAAAACTTTTTAAAGTTTACTTTTCCAATATCTCCTAAAGTATCGGATGATTTGATAGTGATAAATTTACAATCATACTCTTCATTTAGCTTTTTACTATCACCGATAAAGTCTCCAACTTTAGCGGCTCCATGTGCAGGTGGTGAACGGTGAAGGATACATAAAAGTTTGGAACCTTTACTTTTCATTTAAAATTTATCGCTTTTAATAACTCATTAGAATAACTGCTAAATACTTTATTAAACTTCATATTAACCTGATTATGCTCATTTAAAAAAAATTTTTCTTTTAAAACTATTGATGAATACAAAAAATCTTTTAATTCGTCTAAGGTACTGATCTTTTTTCCAGGCATATATTTTTCAGGATGATCAAAAATAAATCCTCTAGAATTAGAATATTCAGAAAGGTCATCTACAACAAAACCAATTGGGCGGTTCAGAAGCAAATAATCAATATATATAGATGAAAAATCTGTTAATAAAATATCAATTTTTCCTAATAATGAATATAGTTGACAATTATAAAACTCAAGTTCATCTTTTTTTATTATTCGAATGTTACTATAATTATTAAACACATTATTATTTAAAATATCCATAGGATGTAATTTAATAATCATAAATGATTTTATTGAACTAAGGAACTCGTTAAGTTTTACTAATTCACTTGATTTTATTACTGGAAAATCATTAGTCGATAGACCATCCACTCTAATATCACCTATAACAGATTGCCTAAAAGTGGGAGTCCAAAGAATGATTTTATCCCCTTTATTATTTAATAGACCTAGTTTTTCTAAACAATTATTATTCTTGAACATAAGATCATTTCTTGGCTGACCGACTATTAGAACATTTTGTTTTTCCACGCCTAAAGCACTTGCCATGATTTCTTGGTAAAAAATTGACGTTGCTATGGCATATTTTGAGTTTTGTACTACTTCGGTATTTCCTAATAGTCCAATTTTTTTTAAAGGCATACCATGCCATAGATTCACAACACAATGTTGTTTTGATATTCTCGAACCACCAAAAAGACCATGTGTAAAAAAAACATATTTACTTCTCAAGTAATAATACACTCCTAATAACGAGTCTCTCTTTACAATTTTGAAGTTATTGTAATTTCTGTAATCACGAATTATAGATTGATACTTGTTCAAATCTAAAGTTTTTACAAGCCAAATATTTTTTTTATCAGGATAGTGTTCAAGAATATATACAAAAAGAGCAAATGCGTTATCGCTCAGATCGGGAAAACTATTATAAACAACAAAGTTATTATTTTTTGGCACAAATATATCTAAAACCGATATAAAAATAACAACAATTCTAGTCAAGTATTTTTTCATAAACTTTCCTGTTACCCAATTAAGATTTCACCAATTGTATGAAATCCAGTGCATATCGAAATTTCAGTGTTTTCCAAGTTTAAAATTAAAATGAAAAAGAGGGAAATCAACTTTTCCATGATAGTGAAATTTACGCTGCTCTCTAGCTTTTTTAAAACACAGTTAACCAATTGTTTACAACATTAACACTTTATGAATTTAGTGGAAGATTGTGGGTAATCAGGTAAATTTTTATAAAATATTTCTATAATTCCAAATAAAATAATACTTTTATTAATCACTTAAAAGTATTTACAGTATGTAATTTTCTATCGTCGCTGTTACTATTCATATTTTACTACTAGTAATTTTGAAACGCCTTTATAAACCAAAAAAAAACAACTGGGTTATATAACGACGATAAAAATTTAAATTCTAAGAATTTATTGCTAAATTTTTTATTCTATATACTAGTATAATAATAAACCTAAGCCCAAAGGAAAAAATATTTTCAAATAAATTCATCCCTGCATATTTTCTTGCAAGAAAACCTTCTTTTAATCTTTTTAATATCAGCATTTGCGCACTTATTCCACCTAAACGAAAATTCACAATTGGCGTATTAATATAAAGGAATGCTTTCTTATTTTTTAAAAAAGATTCCAAAACAAATTGAAAGTCAGATAACGCTTGAAGATCTATATTATATATATGCTTACTATATTCTCGTTTTGATATAAACATAGAAGGGTGGTTGTATGTCATACCATAGTATTTGAATTTAAACGTTGATGGGTTAAATTCTCTCACTTTCTTACTTCCACCCTCATCAACATCATAGCGATCAGCATGAAAAATATTTTTTTCTGGATTTTTTTGATATGCATCTGCCATGATCTCAAGAGCATCCTGCTCATACCAGTCGTCACTATTAATCATTCCAATTAATTCACCTTTGGCAATTTTAATTCCTTTATTCATTGCATCATATAAACCGTTATCCGGCTCAGAAACCCAATAAGAAATATTATCTTTATATTTCCTTATTATATCAATCGACCCATCAGTTGACCCACCATCTATAATAATATACTCAATATTTTTATAAGTTTGATTAATTACACTTAGAATCGTTTGTTCAAAGTATTTTTCACCATTATATACTACTGTTATAATGCTAATTAATGGAAAGTCTAATTTTTTTTTCAAAATATCCCCTTAACTTATATTTTTAGCTCTTACTTTCTCTGTCAAATAAAACCTATTCAATTAAATAACAATAAATATTTATAATAAAAATTTATAATAAAAATTTAAATATAATTTCGAATGGGTATTAA
>CAZZIX010000026.1:0-14217 GCA_964654345.1 uncultured Methylomarinum sp. | reverse complement strand
ATTTATAATAAAAATTTATAATAAAAATTTAAATATAATTTCGAATGGGTATTAACTTACCACTAGTTATATTTCACTTTAAAACACAATAAACGATTAATATATTTTTGGCTAAAGAAGACTGCATTAAAACTATCGAAAGTTTTAAAACCAGATAAAAAATACAGTCAATTTGTAGATTGTTAACAGGAACAGTTATCAATATATACTTAAAGAGCCTTTGCATTCAGGAAAATCATATTTACTTAAATATTTATAAAATAGACTTTATTTTTCTAATTAGAATTGCTGGATTACCAGCAACAATACTGTAAGGTTCGACATCTTTAACTACGACTGACCCAGCCCCTATAATAGAGTTTTCTCCAATTGTAATAGGCCCTATAACAACAGAATTTGGCCCTATTACTACGTTATCCTCAATCTTTGGAGACCCCAAATCCTCACCTAATAGGTTTTCTTTATTACCTATGGTTGTATTATGTTTTAAAGTAACATTCTTACCTATTACAACGCCTGAGTTCATAACCAGAGCCCGCCCATGATGAATAATCAAACCATCTCCGATTTTAGTGGATACAGGAATTTCACAACCTAATATCAAATCTGTAATTAATTTATATAAAATTATTAAAGGAACAATAAGAATAAATAAAAATTTATTAGATGCCATTTGTCGAAAAAAACTCACTATTGTATAACTAATAACTATAATTCTACCTTTTAAATTATTATTATTATGTATATCTTGAATAACTTTTTTAATTAGACTCATACCGTATCAATTAGCAACTAATATTTAATATATTAATTAAATTTCTATTAAGTTAAATAATTTAAAAAAAATTATTTAACAACCTTTCATGTAAATCATGATTTAAATTCAAATCTTTTATTTACTTTAACGAAAATATCACTATTTTTTATATTTCTTGCAGAACGAGAAGTAGCTGTTCCAACTGCCATCCAAAGTAAAATATATTCTGCTGAATATACTGGATAGTAACTAACTGTCCAAAGCACTAGGTATGAAAGAATAAAATACCCACTCATTCTAGCTATAATATTTTTAGACTTAAAAATTCCTAAAAAAGCAGCGGGTAATAAAATAAGTAGGTATAAGATCATCATGACAAAACCTCCTTTTAAAATCATCTCAAGATACCCTACTTCACTTACACTTCTTGTGGATGAATCTCCTTCAAGGTGATTTTTTTCAGTGTATGCAAAATATGGACTGTAATAAGTACCCAATACACCGCGTCCTATAATTAATTCATCGTCGGACATATCTGAAAATAGCTCAATAAATAAAAAAGTTCTAGTATCTGTACTGGCTTCTTTATTTTGTGATAAAGAAAAAATAAATGAACTTAATTGAAATGCCAGATAAATACTTCCTACCAATAAGACGAGAGTTAAAATAAATTTATTATATTTTTTAATTGTATTCAATCTATAATATTCAAATGTAAAAAATAGAATTAATAATATCAAAAATATAGCATTTACTCTTTGGGAGCATACAAAAGTCAAAATAACATACGAGAATATAGTTAACCATATAACTTTCTTATTATTTTTATTTTGGTAGAAATAAGTTAATAACAATACGGGTAAAAAGGCCATCCATTCTAAAAGACCGAAAGCAATTTTCTGTGGAAAAACAAAACTTACCAATGCCAAAGATGACCCTAAAAATAACAATTTGCTGAAAAAATTAAACAGTAAAAGCCAATTATTAATATTAAAACCAAAGACAATTGCTAAAGGACAAAGCCAAGCCCAGCCCATCAAATAATGCCCGAATAATGTAATTAATGATTTCTGATCATAACTTAAACCTCGAAAAATTGTAAATGTAGACCAAATAAGTAATAAAGAAAATATTGTTTTAAAGTACAGGTTTGCATCAAATTTTCTAATTGAAATTTTAAAAAAATAAGTGACTAATAAAACACCCGATATATTCATCATAAATGCAATAAGCAATCTAAAGATACCACTCGGATGAAAAGCAATAAATATAGAGCTATTAACTAATGAAAATAATATAATTATTTTTAGAACATTCTTACTGTCTAGTTTATACATTCAGTTTATGTTTAGCCCATCTAATAACTTCAAATAAAATTTTAGATTTATTTTTAATGAAAAATTTTATTGATAAATAAATTCCATAATTAGATGCTGGTGAATTTTTTTTAGGGATTTTCCAGTCAGAACCATATAAGTCAATTAAGAGTTGTTCTGCTTTTTGAGGAATATTAAAAATTTCACCTAAGAACTCATACTCCTCCAAGTTTTCTAAAAATTCAGATTTAATAATATACCCATCACATACTCGCTTATACATTCCTTTTTTTTCAAATATATAGATATCAATATATTCATCATTTCGAATGATTGAAATTAATTTAGTCGTATATCGACCAACTTCAAACCCTATATTTCTAAGTTCAAAAAGTGTATCTAACAAAGACTCTTCATCTTCTTGTAAGATAAAAATATCGGTATCTTCATCATGTTCAATAAAGTCATTTTCTCTAATAGCTCCGAGTAAAGTACCATACATTAAACCAAATCTAACTCTACTTTTATCTAGTTCTTTTTTTAAATCTAACAAATTACTTTTAGAAATTTCTTTATTAATTATTTTTCCGCCATTTTGAAACTTTATCTCTTCATATTCATAAATACCACTATTTGTTTGGATTTCCTTCATTTTTCCTACTCAATTTTGTTTATTCAAGAATATTAAATGTGCCTAAAAACTTTTCTACTTCTAAAACTTTCAGTCTGCTTTCATTATAACTCATTGTAATATTTTTGTTTTATGAACGTAGTACAATCTAAAAATCAACCCTACGAAAGCATACACAACGATAGAAAATGAAATCAAATAGATGTCATGAAAAACCGTAGCAAATATCGTTATAGAAATTACGTAAATTATTGAAGCATAGATCAAGCTATTATTTGCATATTTTACATATCCAAAAGCTGCCAATAGAGGATAACCAACTAATTTACTAATAATTCCGAATATTGAACCACTAAAAATTATTATAAACATTTTAGATAACATCTCATTTTGAACATTAAATACAAGTTTAAGAAGTGGCTCGTTTAAATACAAAATTGGTACTAATAAAATGATTGAAATATCAGTAATTATAAAAACAATTTTTTTAAAAAAGTTGATATTTCTAGTTCTACTCATATAGGGATAAAGTACCTGTGAAACTACTGACCCCAATGACATAAAAGCATGAAATAATTTTTCTACCATTGCGTAATACCCGACAGCAACATTGCCAAAGTATATGCCAATAATTGTAGTTGCATAATATCTGCTACCATTATCTGCCATCCTTGATAAAAAGAAATGGTAACTATCTTTAAGTTGTAATAAAATCATTTTGTTGCTTGGCGCGACTAATTTCATATCAAATAGCTTGAAAACCAACCATAATGAGTAAAAACCACCAATAATTGCCCCCAGAGAATTTAAGATAGGAACATAAATAAAATCCGTACTTTCCTTTACAAAAACAAAAATACAAATTGTAAAGGCAATTCTTGAGGTAACATTAATGTAGGTAATATATTTCATTCTTTCCATTCCTTGAAAGAACCACGATGGAAATATAACATTACCTATCACAATCCCAAAAGTTGCATAATAGAGTAGAATATTCTCTTTTAATGAATCTATAGTTACTAATAATATTGATAATATTGAAAAAGACATCACTGCTAAGATAATCTTGATCGTCATTACCGCTGAAAAAATTTTCCCTATTTTCTTAGCATTATTCCTATGAATTGAAATATTTCGCGTTGCTGAAAGCTCAAAACCAAAACTCACTAAAATATTAAAATACATAACAATTGAAAGTGTAAAATTAACAAGTCCAAAATTTTCCACCCCCAAAACTCTTACTAAATAAGGCAAAGTTATTAGAGGTAAAATCATATTTACCCCTTGTATCGCTGATAATGAAAAAAAATTGGATAATAACCTTTTCTTATCTTCTGTTATTTTTGACATCTATACTTATCGTTATTTTTTGATACATTTTGTTTCTCTTCATAGATTTCCACTAATCATTTGTGATCGTGATGTATCCAATTCGTTATATTTGGTAGCTCAAACAAATAACTACCAAATATTTGACAGATTTAGTTTACTTCTATGGTATTGAAATTGACACAAAGTTAACTAAGTCAACTTTGCTTTACCAAGGAAAATAGACCAGAAAGGAAAGTAAGATGAAAGTGTATTTGTTGCGATTGCCAAGTAATCTTCAAACTAAAAATCAATAAAAAAGTACGACCAACGTGTACATTTATAGTTAACTGGTTATATACGAAAAAATTTGAATATACTCCTACAAAAAAGAAATCAGTCTAACAATTTAGGTTTCTCTGTAATATTATTTATCCTCTAATATTTTCCATACAATTTTTGTACTCTTCATATACATTATTACCTTTTAAAACTTTATAAACAAAACTAACTATGGGTGTATTAATTTTATTTTTTTCAACTATCTTATATATTATTTTAGTTGACTTTATCCCTTCTAATGTCACACTGCTACTATTATTAATATTATAAAATCCTCTACCAATAAGTTGCCCCAAAGTTTTATTTCTACTTTGATCATTTAGTGAAGTTAAAAGTAAATCTCCAAAAACTCCATTTTTATAATAATCATTCGATATATCTTTAAAAAGAAACTTCAATATAAAGTTCATTTCTTTATATGATTGTGTAAGAAATGCATACTTTGTATTTACACTATCATCTATTGCCGAATATAATCCATTAGCAATTGCAAAAACATTTTTCAAAATAGAAGCCATTTCTATTAGCCGATAGTTTTTTGAATAATCTAATATTATATTTGTATTGTTAAATATTTCTTTACTAAGTAAAAAATGTGACTTTTTACTTGATGCTATAGTAAATGCTGAATATTCATTTTTAATCAAGTTATCAGCAAAAGTTGGACCCAATATTGAAAAACTATTTTTATGTAACTTTTTCAATGATCTCAAAATTGTTTTTTTTTCAGAAGAGAAGCCTTTAGCCGTATTGATTAATATGGTTTTATCATTTATATTTTTTTTAATTTTAACAACTTCGCCTAAAATTATTTTTGCTGGTAATGCCAATATTATTACATCTGATTTACTAAGTTCACTATAATCACATAAAGACTTTATATTCTTATTTAAAACAAAATTTGGAAAATAATTATTGTTTATATTATATGTGTTTATATTTTCTGATAAAGCTTCATCTCTTACTATTAATAAAATGTCATTATAATACGACAAAACTTGGGCTAATGCTGTACCAAAGCTACCCCCACCAACTATAGATATTTTCATTTAACTACTCTAAGATTTTAAGGCATTTTTTAATTGAGTAGAAGAAATCCCATCTGTTCTATCCAAGTAAATAACTTCACAATATTTTTTTAGAAAATCAAACTTACCTTCCCAATCATTACCTATTGCAAATATATCAATTTTATATTTTTCTATATCTTCAATTTTTTGTTCCCAGTTATTTTCTGGAATAACCATATCAACACATTTTATATTTTCGACTATTTCTGCCCTTTGCTTATATGATATAACTGTTTTTTTTCCTTTTTTTTCATTAAATTCATCTGATGAAACGGCGACAATTAATTCTGACCCTAAAGCTTTTAGCCTCTGTAATAACTTCAAATGCCCGATATGAAATAAATCAAATGTTCCATATGTTATTATTTTCTTTTTATTCACGTCTACTTCTTCCTCTATCAAGTATTTTAATAACAATTAATGGTAAAACGAAAAAACTTAATCAACGCGAAGGAAAAAAGAGAAACTGGATGGTATGATTCCATATAAAAACTGAAAAAAACCTATCACTTTTCATCTAATCAATTTAATTTTAACTATAGCTGACCTTTACTTCGAATTTTACTATTTTATTAAATAGTATTTGATTGCCTAGTCACAAATCAAATGACTGTTTCATTTTGTCAATAGTTCAAGAAATATCAACTATCAAACTTTGATTATTATGTACCGATATAATTTTGTTAAATCCACTCAATCTGTTTTTAACACAACTCTATCAATCATTTTTTCTTCTTAATTAAACTAAAAGAGATTCACTTTTAACTATCATACTTTTAATTCTGTAATAAATTCCTTTTCTATATTCACGTATATGCCCTCTTTCTTGTATATCTTAAATATTCATCCAAAATTCCTTGTGCTAGGAAAGAAGTAGATTCTTTATATCTAAGTCTTAAAACAAGTAATGGGTAACATTGATTTTATACATAATAGCTTTGGTCAATATTGAATCCTCATACCGTCCTAAAAAACTTAGTTTATAAACTTCTTTCCATCCTTGGAACAATTTAAATACCTTTAGTAAGAGATTAAGACGTTTACCAAGTATATTTTTTTGTGTACATGCTACCAAATCAATAGCAAACAATGAGCACTTTCAACAATTCCTTTAAAAGTTTCGTGATCAGCATTATTTTCTGAATTTATCTTGATTTTCTAAAAACCAATTGTATGTTTTAGTTAGTCCATCTTTAAGTTCAGTTCTTGCTTTCCACCCTAGTTTTTCTAACCTAGCCACGTCAAGTAGTTTTCTGGGCGAACCATCCGGTTTTGTTGCATCAAATTCTATTTTACCTTTAAAACCTATTACTGTTGACATCGTTTCTGCCATTTCTTTAATGGTGCAATCTTTACCAGTGCCTACATTTATATGTGACAGCATAGGTGAGGTATGCATTTGATAGATCGTATTGTCTAAATTCATAACAAAGATAGAAGCTTGTGCCATATCATCAACGTGTAAAAATTCTCGCATGGGCTTTCCACTCCCCCATACTGTTACTTTTTGTTCATTATTTATTTTAGCTTCATGAAAGCGCCTCATCAGCGCTGGAATTACATGTGAATTTTCAGGATGAAAATTATCATTTTCACCATAAAGATTAGTTGGCATAACGCTCCGATAATCTCGTCCATATTGTCGATTGTAACTTTCACAAAGCTTTATCCCTGCAATTTTTGCTATTGCATAAGGCTCGTTGGTCGACTCTAAAGTACCTGTTAACAACTCAGTTTCAGTCATGGGTTGAATCGCTAACTTTGGATATATACAGGAGGAGCCTAAAAATAAAAGCTCTTGCACATTGTTATCATGTGCTGCTTGTATGATATTGGCTTGTATCATTAAGTTCTGGTAAATAAATTCAGCAGGGTATTCATTATTTGCATGAATACCTCCCACTTTTGCCGCTGCTAAATAGACTTGATCTATTGCCTGTTCCTTAAAAAATTGTTGTACTTCGTTTTGATTGGTTAGATCTAATTCAGCATGAGTTTTGGTAACCAGTTGAACATTATTTTGTATTTTTAATTGTTTTTCAATAGAAGAACCAACCATCCCTCTATGTCCTGCAATATAGATTGTTTTCTTACTCAAGAATATACCCTCATTTTGCAAGGCAGACATATTCTACTTTGCATTCTACTTAAAAATGTAAAATTAGGGCGACTCTATTATTCCATCATGATTTAATAAAGGCACCCAATAATTATAGAACCAATTATTTTAACCTTCAACTGAAACGGGTATCTCATGCCCATGTTGTTTTAGTAATGCATGTCGTTGTGCTGCTTTTAAATCTTCAACAACCATTTCTGCACACATTTCTTGTACGGTAATCTCAGGAATCCATCCTAATTTTTCTTTGGCTTTACTTGGATCACCCAATAAAGTCTCTACTTCTGCTGGTCGAAAGTATCGAGGGTCTACTTGAATAATAGTGTCCCCGACTTTAAGTGCAGGAGCTTTATCTCCATCAATTTTCTCTATAATACCCTTTTCTTCAATACCAGTCCCTTCGAAACGAATGGTTATTCCTAATTCTTTAGCTGACCATTCTATAAACTGCCGCACTGAATATTGAACACCAGTCGCTATAACAAAATCATCTGGCTGTTCTTGTTGTAGCATCATCCATTGCATACGTACATAATCCTTGGCATGTCCCCAATCACGAAGTGCATCCATATTGCCCAAAAATAAGCATTGCTCCAAACCTTGAGCTATATTAGATAATCCCCTAGTTATTTTACGGGTTACAAAAGTTTCGCCTCTGCGCGGTGACTCATGATTAAACAAAATACCATTACAAGCATACATACCATAGGATTCACGGTAATTTACAACTATCCAGTAGGCATACATTTTTGCAGCTGCATAGGGAGAACGTGGATAAAAAGGTGTGGTCTCTTTTTGAGGGATTTCTTGAACTTCTCCAAATAACTCTGAGGTGGAGGCTTGGTAAAATTTTGTTTTCTTTTCTAGTCCAAGTAAACGAATGGCCTCTAATAATCGAAGCGTACCAAGTGCATCAATATCGGCAGTATATTCAGGAGACTCAAAACTGACAGCCACGTGGGACTGAGCACCTAAATTATAAACCTCATCAGGTTGCACCTCTTGAATAATACGGGTTAAATTTGACGAATCAGACAAATCACCATAATGCAGAATAAAATCGTTAGTATCTGTATGTTGATCCTGATAAATATGATCGACTCTTTGTGTATTAAATGATGAAGCTCGACGCTTTATTCCGTGAACTTCATAGCCTTTTTCTAATAAAAATTCTGCTAGATAAGACCCATCTTGCCCTGTTACACCTGTTATAAGTGCTTTTTTTTTCATAGTTTTATTTATAAAAATGTCTATTAGTTTATTTATCGCTCATTACAATTCAATAGGACTTGTTACTTTCCTATGAACATTATTTAGCAATTAAAGCTTATTAGTATTGTTTTCTTCTATAAGAGAATAATGTCTCTATCTCTATAAAAAATTCTGTCATTAGATTTCAAGAGAATAGAACAAGACTTCATACACTTAAACGAACTGTATTTTATTTCAAAAGGAAGTCTTACAACTAAGTTGATGGCCTTATTATACCTGACCGTGATATCCAAATTCATATTATCATAATTCTCGCAACGCAACCTTGTTTTAATTAACCTGACTTTTCAATCAGAATTATCCTCTGTTCAATTTTTTGACTGACAAAGTTTACAGCTAAAGTAATTTAATGACAGTGATCTAATTCTCACAAACTGCAATTCACTTAATGTATTTTTTTTTCACAAATTTAACAATGAGATCTGCCGCTTCTTCTACCCCTGTTATAGCAGTTTCTACAACTATATCAGCATTTTTTGGCTCTTCATATATATCATTAACCCCAGTGAAATTCTTATATTCTCCTTTTATTGCTTTTTCGTATTTTCCATCAACATCTCTTGTCTTACAGGTTTCAACATCTGTTTTAATATAAATAATAATATTATTTTCTACCATTTTACTAATTCCCTCTCTTGATTCCTGGTAAGGACTAACAAAGGAAGCAACTGTAGAAATTGAGTTGTTCTGTAAGGTTTTTATCAAATGACCAATACGCTTCAGATGACGATTTCTATCCTCGCGGCTAAACCCAATATCTGGGATAAGCTCTCTAATATCTTTTGAGTCAATTCGTTCTATAGGCATGTGTAGCTTTTCTAATTCTTCATACACTTTATCTGCAATTGTTGTTTTTCCAGAAAGTGGCAAGCCTGTAAACCAGAGACTAAATGGATCAATTTTCTTTTGCCCCCATCTAACTTTATGCCAAATTCTTTCGTGCCCCCAAAATAAACCTATTTTCAAAACTGTCTCAATCATACCTGCTGCAATGGCAAGATCAAGTCGTCCAAAAAAGAAATAGACAATAATAATTGTAGTTGTAGTTGCAATCGCTCTCCAACTTATACCTTTAACAATTGACCTTTTATTTGTTTCTTTATACATTAGATTTTCTTACAGTCCCATTCTGGAAAATTATCTCTAATATACACATTTAATGCAACTTCAGCTTTTGTATATTCTTTACTACTGAAAAGAGTTGAACCATGTTCAGCATGACTATTAACAATCATTCCTGCACCAACAGTATTGTTACTAATTCGATCAACTACTATAAAACTACCTGTTAATCGATTATTTTTATATTCATCCAATGCTATTGAACGAGTTAATCCCATTGTGCAAGATGCAATATCATTTAACTCTAATTCCGTCACTTGAGTTTTTTCATAGGTATTGACATCAACCTTGTATGAAATAGATGTAAATTTCCCTGAAACTACGGATGTCGCTCGTTTGATATCATAGCTTCTTTCCCTATTCATTGGCTTTTCATCCATCCAAACAAGCATAACCTCTATGTTGTTTGATACTACTGGTAGACTATTTGTATGGACAATCATATCTCCACGGCTAATATCAACTTCGTCTTCAGTTGTTATCGTTATTGCCATTGATGTACTTGCTTCCTGGGTAGTAATACTTCTATTTGCTTCCGTAATATCTTTTACGTTTATGATGCTTTTTACCTTTGTTCTTTTTCCCGTAGGTAATACGGTTATTTCATCTCCCACCTTCACACTTCCAGCAACGACAGTACCACAAAAACCCCTAAAATCCAGGTTTGGCCTATTAACATACTGTACGGGAAAGCGAAAATTCGCTGCCTTTTCTTCTTTGGACACATCCATACTACTTAGTAAACTAAGCAATGGTTCACCTTTAAACCATGAGGTGTGTTCACTTTTATTAACAACATTATCTCCATTTAGCGCACTTACAGGAATATAATAAGTATTCTTTATTCCTAATTCTTCTGCCAATACGCCATAAGCTTGTGATATTTCATTATAGACTTCTTCGCTAAAGCCTACTAAATCCATTTTATTAATAGCAACAATAACATGCTCAATACCCAACAGACTAACAATAAAACTATGGCGACGTGTTTGGGTCAAAATACCTTTACGCGCGTCAATTAAAATAATTGCAACATCTGCTGTTGAAGCACCAGTCACCATATTGCGAGTATACTGTTCATGCCCGGGCGTATCAGCAATAATAAATTTACGGTTTTCTGTCGTAAAAAAACGATAGGCAACATCAATTGTAATACCTTGCTCACGTTCACTTTGAAGGCCGTCAACCAAGAGCGCCATATCAATCGTCTCACCGGTTGTCCCATACTTCTTACTTTCACTTTCTGCCGCTACAAGCTGATCTTCAAAAACCATTTTAGAATCAAAAAGCATACGTCCAATTAAGGTACTTTTACCATCATCCACACTCCCACAAGTTAAAAATCGGAGCATATCTTTATTTTCGTGTTCTTTTAAATAAGCCTCAATATCCATTAAAAGTATCCTTCAATTTTTTTTAATTCCATCGCACCTTCCTGGTCTTTATCAATAACACGCCCTTCACGCTCACTACTTTTTGAAAGAAGCATTTCTTTAATAATTTCAGGTAAGGTTGTTGCTGTTGAGTTAATTGCACCTGTTAGTGGATAACAACCTAAAGTTCTAAATCGAACCATTTCAACTGCAGCCTTATCACGGATTTCTTTTGGCATTCGATCATCATCAACCATAATTTTGACACCATCTATCTCAACTACTGGGTGTTCTCTTGCAAAATAAAGTGATGGAATCGGAATATCTTCTAAATAAATATATTGCCATACATCTAGTTCTGTCCAATTAGAGATTGGGAATACACGGACACTTTCCCCTTTTTGAATTGCTGTATTATAGATATTCCAAAGTTCTGGACGTTGATTTTTAGGATCCCAGCGATGATTTTTATCACGAAATGAAAATATCCGTTCTTTGGCACGACTTTTTTCCTCATCCCGACGTGCACCTCCAATAATAGCATCGTAGTGCCCTTTATTAAGTGCTTGTTTTAGTGCTTCTGTTTTCATAATATCTGTATGAACTTTACTCCCCTGATCAAAAGGAGAAATATTCATCTCAATACCTTCAGGATTTGAATGAACAATTAGATCAAAACCCAAGTCTTTCGCTCTTTGATCACGAAACTCTATCATTTCTCTAAATTTCCAAAGAGTGTCTACATGTAGTAATGGAAAAGGTAGTTTACTAGGAGCAAACGCTTTCATTGCAAGATGTAACATAACCGACGAATCCTTACCTACCGAATACATCATAACTGGGTTAGAAAATTCCGCTGCAACTTCACGTAAAATATGAACAGATTCTGCTTCGAGCTGCTTAAGGTGTGTTAATCTTTTTTTATCTATCATTTTTGCTACTACTAAAATTATAAACTATTATTGGTGAGACATAAGAGACGGCAGTTTTGGTAATATTAATACTTTAATATAGTTTTCCCTTACATCACTGTCATTAAGTTAATGAGACTATTTGTTCTGCGTTAGATCAACCAATAAATATGTATCTTATTAATTCATTGAAAAGGACTATCCATTCACCTTAAACTGGCTTTGCATTGTAGCTATAAATATTTCCAACTGATCTTTAGGTAGATCATTTATACCTGCTGCAGCTTTTCTACCTCCGCCAGAGGGGAATTGGCTTGCCAATTGATCAGCACCATTTTTCTTGTTAATTGGTGCCCGTATACTTACAAGATAGTGATCATTATTTTTTTCGGTAACAATAGCATGCGCTCTATTCGGAAACTTATTTGCTAAATCATTACCAAAGACACCACTGACGCGACGCGCCCATTGTTCATTAGGTAATAATATGATAGCAACATCATTAGTACTCAATATCGGCGGCATTTGATCTGCCTTATTCATATCTTGTTGATAACCAGCCGCTAAGATATTAAAGGTTGCAGTGTCTTTATTTAAAAAATCAAAAGGGCTATTAAAAGACTGAATTTTTTTATATAGTATTTTTGGATCAAAGAAAAGATCTTCAAGACTTGAACCATAACCATTATAATTTAGATATGTTCCTAATTGCTGCAATAAACTTAATTCACTTTCACTAAACCCTGACTCTAGCCCTAGTGCCTGGGCTTGATTTATTAAATTATCGCCAAATGCTCCAGTTATTGCCCAAGCACGGTATCTACCCTGTAATTTCTTATCTACAATTAATGAAGTGCAGGTATCCTTAGACAAATTAATATTGACTTTAAGCCTTTCATGAGAAACTAATTCACCTGTTTTATGGTGATCAAAGTAATCTATTGTTGCACCTTGCTCAAGTAGGCGCTTAACATCTTTTTTATTCTTTTCAAAAGAAACATCAAGTACTGTAAGATGTTTCTCCTCCCCATCCTCAACTCGTTTTAATAAATTAATATCACGTTTAATGCCTGTTATCAGTTCTGCAGGTTGTGGATTCTCTCTTCGCAATTGAACCAAAGCACAAATACCATCAGCATCGCCATTGAATATATCAATAAACTGTTTAGTCATTAAATTATCTTAATTTATAATTCTATTATCTTTAAGATAATTAATGATTTGGTCAGCACATTCTTCAATGCTCAAATCAACAGTACTTATAACTACCTCAGGGATCTCGGGAACCTCATAATCAGAATCTACACCTGTAAAGTTTTTGATTTCACCTTTCCGTGCTTTTTTATATAGACCTTTGGGGTCACGCCGCTCACATTCATCAATGGGAGTATCCATATAAATCTCAATAAACTCATGATTTTGAACTAGACTCCTAACCATTCGTCTATCTTCTCTGAAAGGGGAAATAAAAGCTGTCATCACTAACAACCCCGCATCAATCATTAATTTTGAAAGTTCACCTATTCGGCGGATATTTTCTATTCTATCATTATCTGTAAAAGCAAGATCTTTATTCAGACCATGTCGGACGTTATCACCGTCTAATAAATAAGTATGGTGTCCTAGTTCAAATAGTTTTTGTTCTACAGCCCCAGCTATTGTTGACTTTCCTGAACCACTAAGCCCTGTAAACCAGAGTACACAAGGCCTTTGTTGTTTTTGCTTTGCTCGTTCGTCTTTAGTGACATGATGTAAATGCCATATGATATTTGTTTCCATTATTTAAAATACCTTCGTCTTTTATTTACTTTAATATTCTATTTTAAACTAAAAAAATCAAAAAACACTTTCAGCCAAGTAATTCATTCATATCATCTCATCAAAATGAATGCTAGAAAGATACACAAAAAATCTGAGACTCCAAAAATAAGGCAACATCAAAATTAGAACGATTCTTCCACCAAAATATTTTCCAAAATAAATATACTACAGAGAG
>CAZZIX010000025.1:0-18444 GCA_964654345.1 uncultured Methylomarinum sp. | reverse complement strand
TCACTCACTGGACTTGGTTAGTTATGTACGGTTGGGCTATCTACTGGGGAGCTTCATACTTCACAGAGCAAGATGGTACATGGCATCAAACTATTGTTCGTGATACTGATTTTACACCTAGTCATATCATTGAGTTCTATTTGTCATATCCAATTTACATCATTACTGGTGTATCTGCATTCTTATATGCTAAAACTAGATTACCTACTTACAGCGAAGGTTTACACCTTATGTACTTGGTTTCAGTAATTGGACCTTTCATGATTCTACCAAATGTTGGCCTTAACGAATGGGGTCACACTTTCTGGTTTATGGAAGAGCTTTTTGTTGCTCCATTGCATTACGGTTTCGTATTCTTTGGATGGGCTGCTCTAGCTATCATGGGTGTTGTAAACACTGAATGTGCGGCAATCGGTAAATTACTGAAAAAAGACTTAGCATAAGTTTAAAAAAGTAATATAAAAAACTATCTCCTACGAGTTTTTCTTCAATAGATATTGTTGGAGAGAAACTTGTTGATAAAGAAGATAGTTAATAAAAAAAAATAATTTTAATTTTTAGGAGGTAAGCTAATGAGCGCATCTCAATCAGCTGTACGATCACGTGCTGAAGCCGTAGCGGTTTCTCGCACATTCGACTGGATGATTCTCTTTACATTATTCACTGTTGTTCTTGGTGGGTACCACATTCACTACATGTTAACTGGTGGTGACTGGGATTTTTGGACTGACTGGAAAGATAGACGTTTATGGGTAACTGTAGCACCTATCGTTTCAATCACTTTCCCTGCTGCTGTTCAAGTAATGCTTTGGTATCGTTATCGTCTACCTATTGGCGCAACAATTTGTGTTGTGGCTTTATTGTTAGGTGAGTGGATCAACAGATATTTAAATTTCTGGGGTTGGACATATTTCCCATTAAACATGGTATTCCCTTCAAACTTAATTCCAGGCGCGATTATACTGGATGTAGTATTGTTGTTGGGTGGTTCAATGACTTTAACTGCTGTAGTTGGTGGTTTGGCATGGGGACTAGTTTTCTATCCAGGTAACTGGCCAATTATTGCTCCATTACACGTACCTGTTGAATACAACGGTATGATGTTTACATTGGCTGATTTACAAGGTTATCACTACGTACGTACTGGTACTCCTGAGTACATCAGAATGGTAGAAAAAGGTACTTTGAGAACTTTCGGGAAAGATGTTGCTCCAGTATCAGCATTCTTCTCTGGTTTCGTATCTATTATAATTTATTTCTTATGGCACTTCTTTGGAAAATGGTTCAATAAAACGGACTTCATTTCTGGCGAAGACGTATAAGAACTAATAATAAAAAACGAAGTCTGTCTTTTCTTATAATGAAAGTTGTAATAGAGACAGGAATTCTTAAATACATAGACTCTAGTAATAGAGGAGGGTATATGAAACTAATAAAAGACAAGGTAGCAAAATTATCCTTTGTCGCACTGCTGGTAACAATGACAGCAGCGATTTTTTACACACCGACAGCATCAGCTCACGGTGAAAAGTCACAGGCTGCATTTATGCGGATGCGTACTATTCACTGGTTTGACTTAAACTGGTCAAAAGAAGAAGTTGCAGTTAACGATACAATGTCAATCTCAGGTAAATTCCACGTTTTCGAAGGATGGCCTGAAACTGTTGATAAACCAGAAGTATCATTCCTTAACGTTGGTATTCCTGGTCCAGTATTTATTCGTGCTGGTTCTTGGATTGGTGGTCAATTAGTGCCACGTTCAGTATCATTGGAGTTGGGTGAAACTTATGATTTTAAAGTATTGCTAAGAGCTCGTCGTCCAGGAGAATGGCATGTTCATTCTATGATGAACGTTCAAGGTGGTGGTCCAATCATCGGTCCAGGTAAATGGGTAACTATTACTGGTTCAATGAGTCAATTTACAAACCCGTTAACAACTTTAACTGGTGATGTAATTGATTTGGAAAACTATGCACTTGATAGTATTTTAGCTTGGAGTTTTGCGTGGTATGCAGTTGGTGTAGCTTGGTTGTTATACTGGGTTAGAAGACCATTGTTCATTCCACGTTATCTTGCTGTTACATCAGGGAAGGCTTCTTCTTTAATCTCTTCTGGAGATAAAAAAGTTGGTCTTCTTTTCATGGTTGGTACTATGCTTTGTCTAGGTATCAGTATGGGAACAACTAACGATAAGTATCCTGTAACTACACCTCTTCAAGCAGGTTTGATGCGTGGCATTAAATGGATAGAAATGCCAGAAGCAACTGTTGAAGTTAAAGTTGAAGATGCATCTTATCGTGTGCCTGGTCGTGCAATGCAAATGAGTTTAGTTGTTACTAACAACGGTGACTCAGCAGTTCGTTTAGGCGAATTCAATACTGCATCTGTACGTTTCCTAGATGCTGATGTATTAGAAGATGAGTCTGGTTATCCAGATGATCTTTTAGCTGAAGAAGGTTTAACAGTAAGTGACAATAGTCCTTTGGCTCCAGGTGAGACAAGAAGTATTGAAGTTACTGCTTCTGATGCAGCATGGGAAGTTTACCGTTTAGCTGACTTGATCTATGATCCAGACAGTCGTTTTGCTGGTTTATTATTCTTCTTTGACGAAGATGGTAACCGTCAAATGGTAAAAGTCGATGCTCCATTAATCCCTGTATTCATTTAATGGATAAATTCTGAAAACATAAGTTTTTAGAAAGGGATAGAAACCCTCATTGCCTTATCGGTGGTGAGGGTTTTTTTATGTGAAAAATAAGTAAAAAATAGTTGATAATGAATTAGAATAGAACTATTTTTTTAATAAGTAGTATTTTCACTGATTTATTTGTTAAGAATAATTATGTATAAATTTTAAAAAATACAGATATTTTGGTGATGGAAGTAAATAATAAAAAAGATAAAAATTTAGTTTCTATTGAAAATTTAACCTTTTATAGAGGAAATAGAAAAATATTTGATGATATTTCACTTGATTTTCAACGAGGGAAAGTGACAGCAATTATGGGTCCTAGTGGGACTGGAAAAACAACCTTGTTAAAATTGATAGGTGGACAATTAGTTCCATATAGAGGGCGTGTTTTAGTTGATAATCAAAATGTTCATCAATTGAAACGAACAGATTTATTTATTCTTAGAAAGAAAATGGGAATGTTATTTCAAAGTGGTGCATTATTAACAGATATTAATGTCTTTGATAATGTTGCATTCCCAATAAGAGAACACACAAAATTAAGTGAATCAATGATTAGAACGATAGTCTTGATGAAGTTAGAAGCTGTGGGATTAAGGGGAGCAAGAAATCTAATGCCTAACGAGCTTTCGGGAGGGATGGCTAGGAGAATTGCATTGGCGAGGGCAATCTCGCTAGATCCGATGATGATAATGTATGATGAGCCGTTTTCAGGGCAAGATCCGATTTCGCTAGGAACATTAGTTAAGCTGATTAAAGAATTAAATAGTGCTTTAAAAGTTACGAGTATTATTGTTTCACATGATGTTCAGGATACAGCAAGTATTGCAGATTATATTTATGTTTTATCTGGAGGTAAAATTGTCGGGCAGGGTACTCCTGAACAATTAAAAAATGATTCTTCTGAGTTTGTGCAGCAGTTTTTTAAAGGGGAGGCTGATGGTCCCGTACAGTTTCATTATCCAGCAAAAGACTATCATCAGGATCTTTTTGAAAGCTGATGAATTTTAATATAAAATGATTTATTTTTTTGAAATTATAGGAAATAAGACACTATCAAGTTTTTCAAAACTAGGGCGAGGAACTTTATTTTTGATCGAAGTTGTTAAAGCTTGTTTATCTGTATTAGTACGCCCTAAATTACTTTTATCCCAGCTATATTCAATAGGTGTATTATCTTTTATGATTATTACCATTTCAGGATTGTTTGTTGGTATGGTATTAGGACTACAAGGTTTTTACATATTGTCAGATTTTGGTGCTGAAGAAACTTTAGGTCTTATGGTTGCTGCTTCACTAGTAAGAGAGTTAGGGCCTGTCATATCGGCATTATTATTTGCTGGTCGAGCTGGTTCCGCGTTAACAGCTGAAATTGGCTTAATGAAGGCAACTGAGCAACTTTCAGGAATGGAAATGATGGCCATAGACCCAATAAAACGGATTATAGCCCCTAGGTTTCTTGCAGGGTTTATTTCAATGCCAATTCTTACTACGCTATTTAGTTCCATTGGTGTTATTGGTGGGCAGATAGTGGGTGTTATTATTTTAGGGGTGGATGAAGGATCATATTGGTCACAAATGCAGGCTAATTTAGATTTTCAGGGCGATATTATAAATGGTGTTATAAAAAGTATAGTTTTTGGAATTGTTATTTCATGGATTGCATTGTTTGAAGGCTATGATGCGATACCTACTTCCGAAGGTGTAAGTCGTGCGACAACAAGGACTGTAGTTAATTCTGCTTTTGCTATACTCGGACTAGATTTTATTTTGACTGCACTCATGTTCGGAGATATTTAAGATGCAGAATACTAAAACCCAAGATACATTAGTAGGCCTATTTGTTGCTGGTGGTATTGCCGCATTTTTTTTTATGGCTATGCAGATAAGCAACCTAAGTCCCTTTTCACAAGAGAAAGTCTATACCTTAACTGCACATTTTGAAAATTCAGGTGGTCTAAAAGTCAAGTCTCCAGTTTCTATTGCAGGTGTACGAATAGGGAGAGTGAGAAAAATATCTGTTGATAAAGAAAGTTATGATTCAGTGGTTGAAATGGACATAAATAGTGAATATGTTTTGCCAGATGATACTACTGCAAGTATATTTACAGCAGGATTATTAGGAGAGCAATATATTAGTCTTGAACCAGGGGGATCAGATGAAATGATTAAACCAAATGGTGTTATAGATATTACTCAGTCAGCTATAGTAATGGAAGAAATGATTGGTCAGTTTTTATTTAAAGATCCATCACATGAATAAATATAAATGTTGATAAACATCAACATACAAACTTATTCTTTTAAAGTTTCATTTCCAATTTTTTAAAATTCAATGTCGACTTTTACAGTTACTAAAAAGACAAAAGAAAACTATATTGTTGAAGGCGATCTTACTATTTTTTCATTAGATAAAAAAGCGGTAAAAGCATTTGACTTCATAAAGACAGAAAAAAATGTTTGCATAAGTTTTGAGAGGGTGACGGTAGCAGATAGTGCTGGATTAGCACTGATAATTGAGTTAATTAAAGATGCTGAATTAACAAATACTAAATTATCTTTTAAACAAATTCCTCATCAGGTATCAATACTTGCGAAGCTAAGTGGTTTAAATATAAATCAATACATCTCAAATCACTCCTAGGCAGATTCGAACATTTATTGAATTATTAGCTGTCTATAAATTTTATTAAGGCTTATAACAGTAACAAAGTAGTTCACTTAATTAAAACAGACGTAATAAACTTTTTTTGAAGACTCTTAATTGCTAAATTTAAAACCAAATCTTAGGTTAAAATAAATCCATATGGATAAATTAATTATTACTGGTGGCGCTCAACTTTCTGGAGAATTAAGAATCTCTGGTGCAAAAAATGCTGCTCTACCAGTTTTGGCAGCCACTCTTTTAAGTGAAGAACCCGTATCTATAGGCAACATTCCCCATCTGCATGATATAACAACGACTATGCAGCTTCTAGGGCAAATGGGTATTCGGCTTACTATTGATGAAAAAATGAATATTGAGGTAGACTCAAGTACTATTACAAAATATGAAGCACCTTATGATCTAGTAAAAACAATGCGTGCATCAATTTTAGTTCTTGGTCCACTTTTGGCTCGCTTTGGAGAGGCTCATGTATCATTTCCTGGTGGTTGTGCAATTGGTACTCGACCTGTAGATATTCACATTGACTCTCTAATAAAAATGGGTGCTGATATTCGTGTAGAAGCCGGCTATATACATGCTAAAGCGGGTCGACTAAAAGGCTGCAAGTTATTGCTAGATAAAGTAACAGTAACCGGCACAGAAAATTTGTTAATGGCAGCTGTTTTAGCGGACGGAATAACAATTATTGAAAATGCAGCTAAGGAGCCTGAGGTGTCAGATCTTGCTCTATTTCTTAATGCAATGGGTGCAAAAATATCTGGAATAGATACAGACATATTGACCATAGAAGGGGTGTTAAAATTAGATGCAAAAAATATACACTATAATATTATTCCTGATCGTATTGAAGCAGGAACATATTTAGTTGCTGCTGCAATTACAAAAGGACGAGTTTTGCTTAAAGATGTAAGGCCTGATCTACTTGATGCAGTAATAGATAAACTAGGAGAAGCAGGGGCAGATATTAAGACTGGGGATGATTGGATTGAATTAGATATGCATGGTAACAAGCCCAAAGCTGTTAACGTACGTACAGCACCGTACCCTGCATTTCCTACAGATATGCAAGCGCAATTTACTGCAATGAATTCAATAGCTGAAGGTGTGGGTGTTATTACAGAAACTGTTTTTGAAAATCGTTTTATGCACGTTCAGGAAATGCAAAGAATGGGAGCAGATATTCAACTAGAATCAAATACAGCAATATGTAAAGGAATTAAGCAATTAACAGGTGCTCCTGTAATGGCAACAGATCTTAGAGCCTCAGCTAGTTTAGTTCTTGCTGGATTGGTAGCAAAGGGAGAGACATTAGTTGATCGAATTTATCATATTGACCGTGGTTATGATCATATTGAAGAAAAACTTGCTCAATTGGGTGCAACTATTAGAAGAATTTCCGGGTAAGAATTAATATGTTAACAATTGCAGTATCGAAGGGTCGTATCTATGATGATGCGCTGCCATTATTGGCAGAGGCAGGAATAGTTCCTATTGATGATCCAAAGAAGAGTCGAAAACTTATTCTTAGAACGACTAAAGATGACGTTAATTTAGTCATTATTAGAGCAACTGATGTACCCACTTTTGTTGAATATGGAGCTGCTGATATAGGGATAGCAGGGAAGGACGTTTTATTAGAACACGGTGCTGAAAGTTTATATGAACCGCTGGATTTGGGGATTGCCAAATGTAGAATGATGACGGCAACACCTGTTGGTGCTACTGAAATTAAAGGACGAATTAGGGTGGCCACTAAATATGTAAAAATTGCACAAAAATATTTTGCAGGCATTGGAGTACAGGCAGAAATTATCAAACTTTATGGAGCAATGGAGTTGGCGCCGCTTGTTGGGTTGGCAGATTGTATTGTTGATGTAGTTGATACGGGTAATACACTTAAGGCAAATGGACTTGAGCCTAAGGAATTAATAGCAAATATTAGTTCAAGGCTTGTTGTTAATAAAGCGTCAATGAAGATGAAGCATCAGGTTATCCAAGAATTACTTGATCAATTTAAAAAAACTTTAGCAAAACGAGATTAAAATTATGTCTGTATTGAAACTCGCTAAACTTGACAGTTCTGACAAGAGTTTTGAGATGCAATTGCAGAAATTGCTTGCATGGAATGAATCTGATGATAATAGTATTGAGCATCAGGTTATTGATATTATTTCTAAAGTTAGAAGCGAAGGTGATAAAGCGGTTTTAGAATACACAAATAAGTTTGATCAAACACATTTTAATAAAATATCAGAAATTGAGTTATCTTTAAAAACATTAGAAGATGCCTGGAACTCTTTGACTGCGGAAAAAGCTGGGGCATTACAAACAGCTGCTAATCGTATTAGAGCTTATGCAGATGAACAAAAAATGCATTCATGGCAGTACACCGAAGAGGACGGTACGGTTCTTGGTCAAAAAATTACAGCTTTAGATAAGGTTGGATTGTACGTTCCAGGAGGTAAAGCATCTTATCCTTCTTCAGTTTTAATGAATGCTATTCCTGCAAAAGTAGCAGGTGTTGGTGAGGTAGTTATGGTAGTTCCAACGCCAAAAGGAGAGACTAACTCACTAGTTCTTGCCGCTGCCTATATTGCTGGCGTTGATAAAATTTTTACTATAGGTGGAGCACAAGCAATTGCGGCACTTGCATATGGAACTAAAACAGTTCCAAGTGTCGATAAAATAGTGGGGCCTGGTAATATCTATGTAACTACTGCAAAAAAAATAGTTTTTGGAAAAGTTGGTATAGATATGATCGCAGGGCCTTCTGAAATTTTAATTATTTGTGATGGAAAAACCAATCCTGATTGGATAGCGATGGATCTTTTTTCTCAAGCTGAACATGATGAAGACGCTCAAGCTATTTTAATATCAGATGATAAAAATTTTTTAGAGCAGGTTGAGCAAAGTATTAATAAGCTAATTGTTGAAATGGAGCGGAAAGATATTATTCAAGCTTCTCTAGAATCAAGAGGTGCCTTAATAAAGGTTGATAGCCTTATTCAAGCAGCTGAAGTCGCTAATACTATTGCTCCAGAGCACTTAGAGTTATCCGTTGAAGACCCAGAATCACTCAATCAGCATATTCGTCATGCTGGTGCTATATTTATGGGAAGATATACCGCAGAAGCGCTAGGAGATTACTGTGCGGGCCCTAATCATGTGCTTCCAACCTCAAGTACTGCTCGTTTCTCATCCCCTCTTGGTGTCTATGACTTTCAAAAACGTTCTAGTTTAATAAACTGCTCTGCTAATGGTGCAGATACATTGGGTAAAATTGCATCTGTATTAGCACGAGGTGAAAGTCTTACAGCACATGCTCGTTCTGCCGAGTATAGAATTAAATAAACTTGAGCTAAGTAATAGCTGTTAGAAATTCTCCCAAAGGCTTTGCTAATTGAGTAAAGTTTATTTAGCAAAATATATTTATTAAATAAATGATTCAAAACCTGGTTTCCTCTGTTTTTCGAAAAGAAATTTTAAGTATGACAGCATATAAAGTTGCTGAAGCTAAAAATTTAATTAAGCTAGATGCTATGGAAAACCCTTATATTTGGCCTGATAATATTAAAGAACAATGGTTAGCTGAACTAAAAAATTGTCCTATAAATCGGTATCCTGACCCTGGGGCAAAGCAACTTGTTGATAAGCTAATTGAAGTTAATAATATCCCAAAACAAAGAGGTATTTTGCTAGGTAATGGTTCAGATGAAATTATTCAGATTTTATTAATGGCTTTAAGTACAGGATCGACTGTACTATCACCTAGCCCTGGTTTTGTGATGTATAAACAGATTGCACAGAGTCTTGAGCTGAATTATCAAAGTGTTCCGTTACTAGTAGGTAATTTTGGTCTTGATTTACCATTAATGATAGATGCAATAAAAAAATATTCTCCTGCTATTATATTTTTGGCATATCCTAATAACCCAACAGGTAATTTGTTTGAAGAGAAAGAGATAGAAGAAATTTTAAATTATGCTTCAGGGCTTGTTGTTGTTGATGAAGCATACGCACCATTTGCAGAGGCAAGTTTTTTAAATAAAATAACGCAATATCCTAATCTTCTAGTAATGAAGACTGTTTCAAAATTAGGTCTTGCAGGTATTCGCTTAGGTTTTATTGCTGGTAGTCCACAATTAATTGAGCAGTTAAATAAAATTCGACTGCCCTACAATATTAATAGTCTGACACAGCTTACAGCTGAATTTGCACTTAAACACCAAGCTTTATTTGACAAACAAACTCAACAAATTTGTAAGGATAGAGCAATAGTTTTAAAACAGTTGAATAGTTTTACAACAATTAAAGCTTATGATAGTTCTGCGAATTTTATTTTATTCCGAACTTCAGAAAACCAAGCAACTATTATTTTTAATCGGTTGAAAGAACGTGAGATTTTAATTAAAAACCTATCCCCCCAAGGAGGAGTTTTAACAGATTGTTTGCGTGTTACTATTGGTAAACCAGAAGAAAATAAAGCCTTCATTGATGCCTTATCAGAAATTCTTAGCTGATAAAAAAATAGGGTTGCTGCAGTAGGTTAAGAGATTCTTCTCGTAGGTTGGGCTGCCGTCTTTTTGGCAACCCAACATAAAATATGCCAACCCAATGTTGGGTTAACGATAAAGCCGTTAGCCCAACCTACCTAGAAAAGATAGGGTGGTAAACTATTCAACTATCTGGTTAATTTCCAAAGCGAGAGTAGGGTTGTCTTTAACAACTATATTTTTAACTGTAGCAAATAAATCACCTTTTTGAGGCATTAGTTGGCCTGATAAAGAAATGCGGGCAGTAACTTCAACAGTTTCTACAGAAGATATTTTCGCAGTTGGCATTGCAGCTTTAGTATCATCAAGTACTATACGGATAGGTAAGTCTTTAACTTTGATTCTTTCAGCCGCTAGTGGCATTCTTCCCCCTACTGGGCGGGCAAAAACAAAGATAACTTGCTCACCATTAACTTGTGATTTTAATGATGAGCTCAAAGATAAATTAATTGTTACACTGGCCGAGGATTTATTTGAATCATTATTTTGAGGTGCCTGTACTTGTGTAGAAGTTATGCCCAATTTTTGTTCTGCAGCTTTAATTGCAGGACTTATAAAACGTGCAACTTGCTCTTCACCTGATTTTTTCTTCGCTTTTTCCCAGAATGTAATAGCATTTTTATAATTAGTTGATGTAAAAGCTTCAATACCTTGTAACATAAGAGATGATGGTTCGAGTGGGTCAATTGTCAGAGCTTGTTGAATAATAAGTTGTATCTCAGGTGTCATTTTTTCACCAGAAGCCTGAAATAAAGATTGAGCCTGAGCACCTTTTAAGCCGGCATGTTCTTCGCTATTAGGTTCAACAAGTTCTGCCATTTTTTCGTATATTTTACTGGCTTTATCAAACTGATTTACCATTGCATAGCTGTTGGCTAACAAGAAGAGCTTTTCTTTGTTGGTGGGGTCTTGTGCAATTTTAGATTCCAAAAGGGCAATAGATTTTTCCATGCTAGGTGGGGGTGTTTTTCCTTCGGCTTGTTGCCCATCTGTTTGATCTGCCATTGCTTGACTAATCATTAAATCATTACTGCGACCGATTTGAAAATACATTCCCAGGCTTACGATAATAAGAACAAGGCACAGTGAGATTGCAATTGACCAGTGTATGCTAGAAACATTAACTTGCTTAAGTTCTCTATTGTCTTGATCCTGCGCATCTTGTAATAAGGTCTTTTCCAATTCTGTCTTTAGTGTGATAAAGGTTTCTTGTTCTAAAGTACCTTGATCTCTTTCTAGTTCTAACTCATGTAAGCGGTCATGAAAAATATTAATATTTTGTTGTTTTTGAACGGCATGGACTAATTTGTTTTTACGAAAAAATGGCAGCAGTGGCCAAAATATAAAGGAAAAAGCTAACAGTATAAGTATTGCAAAAATTAACCATAAACTTGTCATATTAAGAGCCCCTTTTTTTATTTAGCAAGCCATTCAATTTTTTCTGCTGCTTTGAGTTTAATTCGATGTTGTTGCTAGTGCGTTTATTTCGTCCTCGAACAATTAAAAAGACGATGCTTAAAGCAATGGCTAAAAGTAAAAATGGACCAAACCATAAGAGATAGGTTTGGGTTGTAACTCTTGGTTCATACAGTACAAAATCACCATAGCGATCAGTCATATACTTAACTATGTCCTCGTCGCTTTTATTAGCGGTTAACATTTGTTGCAGTTTTGTCCGCAAATCCTGAGCTATTTCTGCATTAGAGTCGGCGATATTCTGGTTCTGACATTTTGGGCATCGCAATTCTACCGTTAATTTTTTAAAGCGGGCAGTTTTTTCAGCATCGTCAAATTGATAAACTTCAATTGCTGCATAAGCTGTTGTACAAAAGACAGAAATTATTGATAGGATAATGATTGCTTTAAGTTGTTTCATTTTTCCACCCATTAGCTAGCATTACTTTAAAGTTAGACCAAACTTCAGCTGTTATTACTCCTACATGTCGGTATCTGATTATTCCTTGTGCATCTAATAAATAAGTTTCAGGTGCTCCATAAACCCCTAGATCTAGTCCAAGCATTCCTTTTTCATCATAAATGTTAAATTTATAGGGGTCGCCTAATTGCTCTAGCCATGCTAAAGCTGCATTTCTATCATCTTTATAATTTAAACCAATGACGGGGACACTGGCTTCTTTGGCTATTGCTAATAATTGTTCATGTTCTTGTCGACAAGCTGGACACCATGTTGCCCAAACATTAATTAGTAAGGGTTGGCCAATAAAATCAGCATTAGTTAATAACTTGTCGGCATCTCGCAAAGCCGGCACTTGAAAAGCAGGAAAGGGTTTGTTTAATAAGGCTGAAGGAAGTTCCCTCGGATCTATGCTTAGACCTTTCCATAAAAATGCTCCTAAAACAATAAAGAGTGCTAGCGGAATAAATAATAATAATCTAGGCATGAGATGCCTCATCCGCAGTGGGTGTGCTTTTTTTTCTGCGATAGCGCTTATCTGTCACTGTGACTAGACCGCCCAAAGCCATTAGGGTGCCTCCATACCAAAGCCAGCGTACAAAGGGTTTATAATGAACGCGAACAGCCCATGCGTCACCATCTAATGGCTCACCCATTGCGACATAAAGATCACGAAAAACGCCTTGGTCTATGTCTGCTTCGGTCATCATGTTATTTTTTACGCTGTAATGTCTTTTTTCTGGGTTTAAAGTGGTGATAACACTATCTCCATCACGAACAACTATTTGACCTCTATCAGCCGTATAGTTTGCACCTTGTATTTTTTGAGTGCCTTTAAATTCAAATTCATAGCCTGCCAGGGTTACTTTATCGCCTGAAACCATACGAATATCTTGTTCTTCACTATAAACTGAGACTAATGTAATTCCAATGGCAACAACTGCAACGCCAAGGTGAGCAAGCATCATTCCATAATAACTCATGGGTAATTGTTTTAGTTTGGTAAAGATATTGTCAGCATGTTTGAATTTACCGATAAATTCTAAAGATATTGTCAAAATGATCCATAGGCTAATTGATATGCCTAAGAATACTGAGAAATCAAATCCCGAACCATAAACAAAAGGAAACACTATTCCTATGAGTAAACTGGCAAGTGCAGGTTTCCAAAGTGCTTTAATCACTCGATCTATTGAAGTATCTCGCCAGCGAACAGAGATTGAAACACCCAGGCCAAGAGTCATTAAACCCATAATAGGAACAAACACAGCATTAAAATAGGGAGGGCCTACGGAGATTTTTCCACCATCTAAAGCATCTAATAATAGAGGATACAAGGTGCCTAAAAGCACAGTCATTGCCATGACTGTCAAAAATACGTTATTGATTAATATTAATGTTTCCCTTGATAACCATGAAAAACGGGATTCACTTTGAACATTAGGCGCTTTGATGGCAAATAGAGTTAATGAGCCGCCAATGGTGATTGCCAAAAGAATCAGAATAAATAATCCACGTTCTGGGTCACTGGCAAAAGCGTGTACAGAGGTTAATACGCCAGAACGAACTAAGAATGTACCTAATAAACTTAATGAGAAAGCAAAGATTGCAAGTAGTAATGTCCAGCTTTTAAAGACACCACGCTTTTCAGTTGCAGCCAATGAGTGAACTAAGGCTGTGCCGACGAGCCAGGGCATAAGTGATGCATTTTCAACTGGATCCCAAAACCACCAGCCGCCCCAGCCTAATTCATAATAAGCCCACCAACTGCCTAAGGTAATACCCATGGCCAAAAATGCCCAGGCAACATTTGTCCACGGACGAGACCAACGAGCCCAGGCAGCATCTAAACGTCCAGATAGCAAAGCTGCAATGGCAAATGCAAATGCAACAGAAAAACCAACATAACCCATGTACAACATAGGAGGGTGAACGATTAATCCAAAATCTTGTAATAAAGGGTTTAAGTCAGCACCATCTGCAGGGAATCTTGGTAAGTAACGTTCAAAAGGGCTAGAGGTTAATAATAAAAATAAGATAAAACCGATAGAGATCATGCCCATAACCGATAAAACTCTTGCAAGCATATCTAATGGAAGGTCTTTGCTAAAGATACTGACGGCTAATGTCCAGCCTGTCAGGATTAAAGCCCATAATAATAATGAACCTTCATGTCCACCCCAGATGGCACTGAGTTTGTACTGGGCAGGTAGCTGGCTATTCGAATGATTGGCTACATAAGCTACAGAAAAATCATCGGTAGCAAAGGCGTAACCTAGGCAGATAAAACTGATCAAAACAAAGAAAAACTGAGCTCTTGCCATTGATTGACCGTAGTGCATCCATAATTCATTTTTTACTGCAGTTCCATACATAGGAATTATTGCTAATAAAATAGAAAAACAAAACGCTAATATTAAAGAAAATTCACCTATTTCTGGTATCACTTTGATTCCACCTTTTTCTTCATTGATTCTGCAATTTCTGGGGGCATGTAGTTTTCATCATGCTTAGCTAATACTTCATCAGCTTGAAAGATGCCTTGATCATCCATTTTACCTTGGGCAATAATTCCTTGCTCTTCTCGGAATAAATCAGGCAAAATTCCGGTATATGAAACAGTCATGGGTTTTCCATAATCAGTTAAGTCAAAATTTACTTGTAAGGAATCTTTTGATCGTTTTACACTGCCTTTGACAACCATGCCGCCTACCCGAATTCGTGTGCCTACGGGGGCTTCACCATTAGCTACCTGAGAAGTAGAATAAAATAAATTAATATTCTGGCTTAAAGCATACATGGTTAAGCCAACAGCTATACCTGCACCAAATACAAGTGCAAGAATAATATATAAGCGTTTTTTTCTTTTTGGAGTCATATTGACTTGCTCTCTCTTTTTAAGCGGCGTTTTGCCTGTTTAAAAAATTGTCGTCTATCCCAATAGACAGATAAAATATTGTAAAGAATTACGAATAAGCCTATGCCATAACTTAGCCATACATACAGGCCATGTTTACCCATCTGTAAAAAATCAGCAAAAGATGCAAAATGTCCCATAATTAATAATGCTCAACTAATGATTTAACCCAGTCAGATCTGTTTTCTCGCCGTAAAACCTCAGTTCGCGCCCGGCTCATTAATATGACAGCAAAAAAACAATAAAATCCAATAATCATAATTAATAAAGGAATCCACATGTCGGGTGGCATAGCGGGTTTTTCTGTCATCTTAAATGTAGCACCTTGATGTAAGGTATTCCACCACTCAACTGAATATTTAATAATAGGTATATTAACCACACCGACTAGAGCTAATACAGCAGCAGCTTTATCTCCGCTTGCAACATGCTCATAGGCTGAGGTTAAGGCAATAACGCCCACATAAAGAAAAAACAATACTAGCATAGATGTTAACCGAGCATCCCAAACCCACCAGGCTCCCCAGGTAGGTTTGCCCCAAATTGCACCCGTTACTAAAGCTAAAACAGCCATTGAAGCACCAATGGGAGCGCAAGATTTAGCAATTACATGCGCTATTTTTATTTTCCAGATTAATCCAATGGCACCTGCCACTGCCATCAGCATATAACAAGATTGTGCCAGAATTGCAGTCGGAACATGTATATATATAATACGAAAACTATTTCCCTGTTGGTAGTCTGCCGGCGCAAATACTAATCCCCAAACAGTTCCAGTGACTATTAATAAGAGAGCTATGAGGGTAAACCAAGGTAATAGTTTACTGGTTATATCATAAAACCAGCGAGGTGATGCTAATCGATAAAACCATCTAGGGAATTTTATTTTCATAATTTATTTTTCTTAACTACGAACACTAATTTTTAATGCGGCAACAATGGCAAAAGGAGCCAAAACAAGACTTAAGACTAACATCGCTGCCAGTAAAGCTAAATATCCTTGAATGGGTAGTCCTATGGAGCCAGCCTGAACACTACTTGCTCCAAAAATAAGAACGGGGATATACAGTGGAAGTACTAATAAAGAGATTAGAATTCCACCTTTCCTTAAGCCAACAGTGAGAGCAGCACCAATGGCTCCTATCAGGCTTAATGTGGGCGTACCTAGCAGAAGACTTAGTATTAACGGTTTAACACCTTCACTGGGAAGAAACAACATCAGGGCTAAAATAGGTGAGACCAAAGCAAGACAGAAACCGCTGATTAACCAGTGGTTTGTCACTTTTGCCAGAACCAGAAGTAGCAAAGGCTGGGGGCTTACTAGCATATGTTCTAAAGAACCATCATCAAAGTCACTACGGAAAAGCCCATCTACTGACAATAAACTAGCTAATAATGCTGCAACCCAAATAACTCCTGGTGCTAATTGAGATAAAAATGATGCTTCAGGACTAACACCTAGGGGGAATAATATACCGACCATTAAAAAAAAAGCCAAGGGGTTAATAATGTCATTTCGTCGTCGGAATGTTAGCAAAAGGTCGCGACGGAGTGCGGCTAGAAAAAAATTCATCAAGTAAGAGCGTCGTCTAAATTAAGGCATCGTACTTCTTTATCAGGAATGCTAAGATTATGATGCGTGGTTAATATAATGCTACCACCGGCCTGAACATGCTGAGCAATTAAAGCTTCTTTTTCAGCAACTCCTTTTTTATCTAAGGCAGTAAAAGGTTCATCAAGAATCCAGAGAGGCGCACTACTTAAGTATAAACGAGCAAGCCCAACTCTACGTTGCTGTCCTGCTGATAAGGTATGGCACGGTATATCTTCGTATCCATACAAGCCAACTTTTTCTAAAGCCTTGGAAATATTCATTTGATTTAGTGATGGGTCTAGCTGTGACATCCAGGCTAGATTTTCTTCTGCAGTTAACGTACCTTTAACGCCGGATAAATGACCAACATATAATAATGCTTGATAAAAAATTTCTCTATCTTCCTCAATGTTTTTACCATGCCAGAGAACTTCACCTTCAAAGGCATCTGATAATCCACATAGAATCCGTAATAAAGTTGTTTTTCCACTCCCATTTTGTCCTTCTATTTGTAACACTTCACTTTGATTTAAAATAAAGGATAGCCCATCAAATAAGGTACGTTCATCACGCTCACAAAACAAGTTTTTAACTTCAAGCATGACTGAGGCGCAAAAAGGTAAGTATTAAATTGGTGAACATAAAGACGTTTAATGGTGGAAATAGTTCCAGGAAAACAAAAAAACCATATACACTTTTAGCAGTGATTGATGCGAGAAAAAAATAGAATAATTAATATTGGGGTACTTATAATAAATTATTTCAAATCAAATAATACCATACAGTCTAATCGCTAAAAAGAGAATAGGTAATAATCACAGTAGGCAGAGCAATTGTTCTGTGTTAAATAACTTGAAAAAAATCGTTAGCATGTTGAATATAAAAGGTAATTATTATAGAAGAGTATTAATTAAAGTAAAAAGTCAGGAAAGCAAGGAATGAGTTGATATAATTTACGATAGAGGATACAAGTTCATTGTGTCTAATATATTAATTATACTTCAAACTGATTAAGCTATCCATATGATTAAATTGATTCATCTTACTTTTATTTTAACTTCTGTTATTAGTTTTTCTGCTCGTTTTGCATTGTCTTTTTTTAAGCCAGAAATACTACAAAATAAATTTATAAAAATTGCTCCGCATGTAATAGATACCGTATTACTTATTAGTGGAGTCGTACTTGTTTTACAAGGTAATTGGTTAGAAGGTGAGTTTGGGTGGATTGTATCAAAACTGACTTTACTGGCAGGCTATATTATCTTTGGTGTTATTGCTATGCGAGCAAAAACTAAGGGAAAACGCTGGATAGGTTTTCTTGTTGCTATGCTATGCTATGTTGGTATTTTTATAATAGCAATAACAAAAAATGGTTTTTTTTAGAAAGTTCTGAATTCAGGAGTTTTAATTAAAGAGTAGAAACAAAAAAGCCTCACATGTCATAGACAAGTGAGGCTTTTTTTCAATAAATAATTTGACCTATTTACTGTGGTTGAACTTGAGCTGCTTGTAGACCTTTAGGGCCATTTTCAACTTCATATACAACAGTTTGACCTTCAGCTAACGTTTTAAAGCCGTCACCAATGATTGCTCTGAAGTGTACAAATACATCTTCACCGCCATCTTCTGGGGAGATAAAGCCAAAACCTTTAGCTTCGTTAAACCATTTTACAGTACCAGTTGCCATTTTTGAAATCCTCAAAATGTAATAAAAAATAAAAAACGCGAGCAGATTGCATGATAAGGATTCAGAGATGTGCCAATAAAAGGATGTTCTTAGAAAACCAGCTTGAGCAAAAGCAAGCGAGTACATTCTAACTCACAAAATTAATAATTACACATTTTTTTTTAAGGTTTGTGCTGCATTTCTCTTTTTTTACAAATGTAAAATCTATAGATTGCAAATGCTTAAGGTGTTCAGTTGATAAAAGGTTGAAAAAAAACCTGTAAATATAGAGCTGGCTATAGATTAACTTTTAAAAAGTTAATATCTATTTCTAGTTTTTTTAGTACATCTTTACTGCTTTTAAGTTTTGCCTGATTATTCGCCAACCAAGGCTCTGCTGACAGCATTTGCCAACGTGATAGTAACGATTTTAGCCTTA
>CAZZIX010000024.1:0-18649 GCA_964654345.1 uncultured Methylomarinum sp. | reverse complement strand
GTGAGATAAATCCTATTATCTACCTATATTCTTTGAATAATCAAAGCAATATCACCACACAACTTCTTATTCAACCTCTCGAAACTGCATTCCGTGCAGCCTTGCATAAGCACCATTTTTTATAATTAAATCCTTATGCGTTCCCCTTTCAATTATCTCTCCCCTATCCATTACCACAATAATATCCGCAGTCTCAATAGTTGATAACCTATGAGCCACAACGACTGTGGTTCTATTTTTCATAACTCTGTTTAGCGCTTTTTGAATATATCTTTCGGATTCTGTATCTAAAGCCGATGTTGCTTCATCTAAAATTAAAACAGGAGCATCCTTCAATAGTGCTCTCGCTAAAGCTAAACGTTGTCTTTGCCCTCCTGATAGCTTCACTCCATTTTCACCAATATCTGTATCTAATCCATTAGGCATTTTCTCAATAAACTCCATCGCATAGGCATCTCTTGCAGCAGCGATTATTCTTTCCCTGCTCACCTCCTTTGCTATTCCGTATGCGATATTGCTTGCTATTGTTGCATTGAACAAAGTTACATTCTGTGTAACTAACGCAATTTGTTTTCTTAATTCTCTAAGTTTATATTTTTTAATATCTACTCCATCCAGCAGAATCCCACCTTCCGTGTAGTCATAAAACCTAGGCAATAAATTAATCAAGGTACTTTTTCCTCCCCCTGACGCGCCTACTAATGCAACAGTTTGCCCAGGCTCAACTACCAAGTTTATATTTTTTAATGCAAGCAATTCAGTCCCTTCATATTGAAAAGATAAATTATTTATTTCAATTTTTCCCCTGCAATTTGTATTTTGATAATCACCACTGTCCTTTTCAATAGATTCATCTAAAACTTCAAACAGTGATTCTGCCGCCGCTATTCCTCTCTGAATTTCCGCATTAGCATCGCTTAACTGTCTAATCGGCTTCGGCAAGAAAAATGCAGCCGTTAAATAAGCTACAAACTCTCCTGTCCCTGCATCCTTCATGATTATTAAAGCAAGATACATTAGTCCCGCAAGTGCTAATGAAACTACAAATTGCATCAAAGGGTTATGAATCGCCATAGTCATAATTAATTTTAGATACTGTCGCCTGTTATCTAAGCTAACCTCTTTAAACCTTTCTCTTTCATATTCCTCTCCACTAAAGCTTTTGACAATTCTATTCCCTGTCACCATTTCCGATGTGATATGCGTCAAATCTCCTACTGTATTCTGCATATTCCGACTCAACCGCTTTAATCGCTTACTGACATAACTCACCATAAAAGCAACAATTGGCGCAATTGCAAGAAAAACCAAAGACAATTGCCAATTTGTGTAAGTTAAAAATATCAGCAAGCCTAGCGCAGTTAAACCCTCCCTAACAAACGACCTCACAGAATCTGTTGTTGCTCTAGTCACTTCCCCTACATTATGTGTAATTCGAGAAATCAAATAGCCACTATTATTATTGTCAAAATATTGAGTAGGCAGAGCAGTATAGTGGTTGAATAATTCACATCTCAAATTATGAATGACATTCCCAGAAATTCTAGCCAAAAAATAATTCCCCAAAAATGAGCCCACACCTCGAACTAAAAATAAAACAATAAAAAACAAGGGCAAATATTCTATTCCAACCCTCTCTTCAGTATTTAATGTATCAATAATGTGCTGAATAATCATCGCCACCATTGGCTGCGTTGATGCATACAACAAAAAACCTAAAATACTTAGCGCAAAGATACGCCAATAAGGGAACACATAACTCATAAGCCGCTTGTAGACCACACGTCCCGAGCGTTTCCTTGTTTTTTTCATTAATTTAATATCCTCTTATCACTTTAGGAACGCCTCTACTTTGAACATCGTTTCAAGACAAACCCACAACTATATCAACCTACTTTCTTGCTATGTTATATTAACTTAGCTAGCAGTAAAAACACACAATATGAAACAACAATTTTCTTTACAAAAAGCACCTCATACCATTCTGATAATTTCAATGCGTTACCTTGGCGACGTACTATTAACCACACCCTTAATAAGATCCTTTAAAAAAGCTTACCCAGACTCAAATATTGATGTTTTAGTTTATTCCCACACGGCCTCAATGCTGGAAGGAAACCCTGATATACAAACAGTTATAACAACAGCTCAACATCCAAACTTCACTGACACAATTACTTTATTTAAAAAAATTTTTCGTCAATATAACCTTTGTATTGTGACACAAACTGGCGATCGTCGATTTTTATACGGCTTAATTTCTGCTCCAAATAGAATTGGCTTTACCCCTCCTCGCCCAGAAAAAGGCTGGTGGAAACGATTTTTCACTCAAGGCTGGGTCGAATTTGATAATATTGAAAACCACACTATCCTAGAATTTCTTAAACTTTCTAGCGTTTTAAATATTCCCTCTCTATATGATTTAGTCCCCCCAAGATCAGAAAAATTTTTAGCTCCCACTAATTTTAACATTACTGAGAACTATGCTGTTTTACATGTTCACCCACAATGGAGGTATAAACAGTGGCACAACCAGGGCTGGATTAAAATAGGGGAATATCTGCAATCACGAGAACTAAAAATAATTCTTTCTGGCGGCCCGGGTAAAAATGAAAAGGATTATATTTATCAAATACAAAAAAAACTGCCAAAAAACACCCTTAACCTTGCAGGAAAAATTTCTTTAGCAAATTTAAGCCATATTATTTCACACGCCAAACTATTTATTGGCCCAGACACAGGTATCACGCATCTAGCTGCAGCAACAGGCACACAAGTCATTGCCATATTCGGACCCACCAATCCTGTTAAATGGGCACCCTGGCCGATCAATTATCATCTTAACCAAAACCCTTTTATAACAAAAGGATCACAACAGGTTAATAATATTTATTTAGTTCAGGGTGAAGGTGATTGTGTTCCATGCTATCAAGAAGGCTGTGATAAACATAGACTTAGTAGAAGTGAATGCCTTGAGAGATTAACCAGCAAAAAAATTATCGAATATATTGACCTGGCATTAAAAAAAAACACTACCAAGATTTAAATATGAAACTCGTATTTGTGAATACAGTGGCTGTATCTATAAAACTAAAATGTATATTATTAAAAAATCAAATAATTTCGATATTCTGAGATTAATACTGGCCATCATAGTGGCTATTGTCCATGTAGAAATGTTAACGCAACTTGAGATATTAACAATATGCAGTCAATTTCTTAATTCTAAAAGCGCTGTTGATTCTTTTTTTATTATTAGTGGTTTTTTAATTTTCATGAGCTTTGACTCTAACCCAAAAATAATGAACTATGCCATCAAAAGAGCAAGACGAATATTTCCCGGATATTTCACTGTTATTATTTTATGTGCATTTTTTATGTTTTTTATCTCTACCGAATCATTTTATGGGTACTTCAATATTGAGTTTATAAGATATATTTTTTTTAATTTACTCACTTTAAATTTTATTCATCTCACACTTCCCGGCGTATTCAACGAGAACTCATGGCATGTAGTTAATGGCGCTCTTTGGACAATTAAAATTGAAGTTATGTTTTATTGTTTGGTTCCAATGATTGCTTACATTATTTCAAAATCAAACAAAGCTCTCGTTCTTTGTTCTATTTATTTCTTATCTCTTTTTTATTCCTTTACCCTATTTTGGTTATCATCACATTATGAGATGGAAATTTTTATAAGGCTCGAAAGACAACTTCCAGGACAAATGACCTTTTTTATTTCTGGCGCATTTCTTTATTATTATTTCGATTTTTTTCACAAACACTATCTACCAATGTTGATAGGATCTTTAGTAATTCTTCTAACACACATATTTATCATTAATATAAATTATCTATACCCTGCTGCCTTGGCAGTAGTGATCATTTATTTTGCCACAATTTTTAGCTATCTTGGAAACTTTGGCAAACATGGAGATTTATCATTTGGGGTTTATATTTGGCACTTTCCAATCATACAAATATTTATTTATTATGACCTCTTTTCAAATATCATTTTAGGTCTAGTGTCACTGATCTTTTGCATATTCATAGCCTCTTATTTATCTTGGCATTTAGTTGAAAAAAGGTTTCTTTTGAAATCATCTCATTATGTAATATCTGAAAAAGAATGACTCCACTATAATCAATCATTTTTTTCATAGCCAGCCCATACTTAACTAACACTGAATGAATAGTTATACTTTTATTTTCATATCGTTATAAAATATGCGCTTTCAAACATGCCCCATTCACTTTTTCGCTCATATCACACATTAGATATTCTAAATAAAACGTACATGACACTTAGGCAATTAAACATACTTGGCCGGCTGGATAACAAGTGGCTAGATTCTTATTTAATACTGGTATTACTTGCCAGCATTTTAGGCTTTTTATCCATAAAGGGAATGACGAATACCTGCCTGTTTTTACTTCTAATCCCTTCACTTTTTTATATAAAAAAAAGTACTACTTATCTTATCCAAACAAACAGATTTAACATTATTTGGCCTACCCTGATCGCCCTATCACTTCCAGTCATTGCAATATTTTTAAGCCAATTTGGAAGACAAGACTGGCTTATGAGAGCCTATGACGGCCCATCAAGAATGTTATTTTCAATCCCAATATTATTTTTTTTTATTTATAAAAAAGTTAACTTTTCTCATTTATTAGCTCTGGCATCGCCCTTAGCATTATGGGCAATAGCACTTTCTCTTTTTCTTCACCCTGAAGTAGTTGCAAATGAACTAGGTCGGTATGCCACCGCCTTTGTCAGACCTAATGCTTTTGGCACATACACAACTGTACTGACCAGTTTTTGTCTATTTCATTTAACCATACCTTCAAAAACATCACCCATTTGGCGTTTATATCTAGCATCTGGCTTTTTAATAGGCTTAACTTTAATAATAGGTTCAGGAACTCGAGGAGCCTGGTTAGCAATCCCTTTTATTCTAGTGATTTGGCTAATTTTTAATTTTCGCACAATACGCCATTACCTACCTTGGCTACTAATACTTGTTATTGCATTTTACTTTATCTCATCTGCTGGTTTTTTTACCTATCCAGGCAATAGATCATCAAGCGGTTTTTATGAAATTATCAGCTGGCTTAATCACTCTAATGTAGACTCACCAACGGGACTTAGGCTTTCAATATGGAAAATATCCTGGCAACTTTTTTTACATAACCCACTTTTTGGCTATGGAAATAAAGGCTACGCTGCATTTTTGAATGAACCCTGGTTTAGTTCGACCGCCTCGGAAGCTGCTAAAGGAACACTGGCATGCTGTGGCACGCATAACGAGCTATTAGCAAACACTCTACGTTCTGGTATTACAGGTACACTATCGGTATTATTTTTATTTATTGCACCTTTTTTACTATTTGCTAAAAATGCAAAACATAAAACTCCTGACATAGCTAAAGCTTCTCAGCTTGGACTTGCGTATATCACCTGCCTAGCCATCTGTAGTATTAGCATAGAAGTATTTAACTTAAAATACTTATCTAGTTTTTATGGCTTAATTATTGCTGGATTAACGGCTCAAATAGCCGGAGAACAAGCAATCAAAAAGAAAATCATTTCCTAGCCTATCATCTAGCCAACTATGACGAATAACCAGCATCTAAATTATCGGCCAGATATTGATGGACTTCGTGCTTTCGCAATTTTATTAGTCATAATCTTCCACGCATATCCTCGTTTTCTAAGAGGAGGTTTTATTGGCGTAGATATATTTTTTGTTATTTCTGGTTATTTAATTACCGGAATTATTCTTAAAGGACTAACGCAGGGAAATTTTAGTTTATTAGAATTTTATAGCCGACGAATAAAACGTATTTTTCCAGCCTTGCTTATCGTCCTTATATTTTGCTTAATTTCTGGCTGGTTTATTTTATTATCAGATGAATATCAATTACTAGGAAAACACATATCGGCCGGAGCCATTTATATTTCTAATTTTATTTTAGAAAATGAAGCGGGTTATTTTGACACTTCGGCAGAGCTAAAACCCCTATTACATCTCTGGTCATTAAGCATTGAAGAACAGTTTTATTTGATTTTTCCTTTACTACTTATACTGGCTTTTCGACTCCACCTTAACCCTATCTCAATCATTTTAGTCTGTCTGATATTCTCTTTTTTGCTAAATGTATATCAAATCGAAAATAATCCTGACAAGGTCTTTTTTCACCCGCAGACCCGAGCATGGGAATTATTAATCGGTAGCTCGGTTGCATACATTAATTTATATTTTCGACCTACCTTCGACAAAGTCAGCCATCACTTACTGGTTCACCAGCCGATTGATAAAGAAAAAAGTTTTGCAAATATTCTTTCCTGGTTTGGTTTTATCCTTATTATTACTGCATGGATTGGCTTCAACATAAAAAACATATTATTTCCCAGCGGATGGGCACTCATGCCCTCAATCGGTGCAGCTTGTATTATTTTAGCTGGAGAAAAGGCCTGGTTCAATCGCTATATTCTTTCCAATAAAACAGCAATTTTTATTGGCTTAATCAGCTATCCTCTTTATTTATGGCATTGGCCAATATTAAGCTATTTACAGATTATTGAAATGGAAAGACCAAGCTCAAGCTTGCGTTTTTTTGCATTACTAATAAGCTGTATTTTGGCATGGGGGACGTATCAATTTATTGAAAAAAAATTCCGCTATCGAAACCATTGGACAATACCCATTGGCTTATTAATTAGTTTATTTTTAGTAGGAATAATAGGGTTCCAAGTCTACCTAAAACAAGGCTACCCTAAACGTCTCCCTGTTTATTCTAATTGGAGTGAAGGTGAAGTCGGACTGACTCCTTGGGAAAAAAGTAACTTAATAACCCAACAACCCTGCCTAGATAAATACGGGACTTATGTTTTTTGTTTACAACAAAATAGTAACAAACCCGCTACTGCAATGTTAATTGGTGACAGCCATGCAAATCACCTTTACCCTGGGCTAATCAGCAAACCCGCACTGACGGGGGGCAATCTATTTAATTTTGGTGTTAGTTCTTGTCTACCTTTTTTAAATAACCCTGATAAAGAATGCACCGCTCTTATTAATAAAGCCTTAGAAATTGCTATAGAAACACCGACCGTCAAAACAGTCATTCTAAGTAGTTATTCTGGAAGCTACGTGTTAAAACAGCTCACAGAAAAAAAGACAAATCAGCAAGATCTTTGGAGTCAATTAACACCTTCTATCAAAAAACCACCCAAAAAAGATATTGCTAAAATTTTTCAATCAACCATGCGAGAAACTTTTCAACGATTATTAAATGCCAATAAAAAAGTGATTTTTGTTATGGATATCCCCGCATTAGATTTTAGACCTTCTGCCTGTAGTCAACGACCATGGAGGATAAGTGGACAGACATCGAAAAAACCTTGTGCCACACAACGATCAATAATCGATTCCAAGCATAAAAAATACCGTGATTTAGCTTTTAAAGTACTACACGAGTTTCCTACAATAAAAGTCTGGGACACAATAAAAGCTTTTTGTGACCAAAATTATTGTTGGGCTATTAAAAATGATCAAATGCTTTATCGTGACGATAATCATTTAAATGAAACAGGTTCACTTTACTTAACTAATTACTTCCACTTACAATAAACAACTCTTTTGTTAATAATTTAAACAATGAATCCATCTAAATATGCAATTACCTTTGCCTGCTACAATCAAGTAGATTATACGCGCCAGTGTATTGATAGCATGATACAACATGGCAATGATCTAAGCCGAATTGTTGTGATAGATAATGGTTCCACAGACGATACGCGAAATTATCTACAGTCAATTCCATTGGGCGGTCTTATTTTCAATCAAGCAAACTTAGGCTGTGGTGTTGCATGGAACCAAGGCGCTTTAGCACTTCAAGCAGAATGGACTATTATCATGAATAATGATGTATTAGTATCATCCGATTGGATAGAAAATTTAATCCATACCGCGGAAAAGAACAAGCTAAAAATTATTTCTCCAGCTTTAATTGAAGGCTCACTAGACTATGACTTTAACGATTTTTCCAGCAATGCCTCAAAAAAAATGAAAAATAGTCTGAGAATAGGTGACAGACATGCCGTGTGCCTTGCTGTTCATCAATCCGTCTGGTTAGAGATAGGTTATTTTCAGCCTACACCAAAATTATTGGGTTACGAAGATACACTTTTTTTTCACGAAGCTGATAAAGCGGGTATTTCTACCGGTATGACAGGTGCTTCATGGCTACATCATTATGGCTCTGTCACTCAAACAGCAATGAAACAAGAACGAGGACTAAAAGAAAAAGATGGTCTAGCTTATCGTTATAATTATCGTTTACTCAAACAAAGCTGGCTGGAACGAAAGTTAAAAAAATTCAGAAAAAAACGCCAACAAAAGGAATGGAGCCAAAATGAGATCGAAACTTACGCTATGTCCATGCATGGGTTACGCATAGAAAATGATTTTTCATGGCAATAAAAAATATGCCAACACTTAGCATCATTATTGTCACAAAAAATGAGTCAGAACATATTGCTCGTTGCTTAGAATCTATTTCTTGGGCAGATGAAATCATTGTTTTTGATTCTGGAAGCACTGACAATACAGTTGAAATATGTAAAACCTTTACCCCACATGTTTATGAAACTGATTGGCCTGGCTTTGGCCCTCAAAAACAACGCGCACTAAACAAAGCAAGCGGCGACTGGGTTTTATCTATTGATGCTGACGAACAAATTACTAAAGAATTACAAGCTGAAATACTACAAGCTATACACAACCCACAAAATATTCACCATGGATTTGAAATACCTCGGTTATCTAGTTACTGTGGAAAACAAATCAGACATGGTGGCTGGTGGCCTGACTATGTTTTACGTTTATTTCAAAAAAAACAGGGGAAATTTTCTAATTCTTTAGTCCATGAAAGAGTAATTTTAAATGGCTCTATTAATAAACTTAAAAACCCAATTCTTCACGATTCCTATACCTCATTAGAAGAAGTATTAGATAAAACTAATAATTACTCTTCATTAGGTGCTGAAATGCTTTTTGACAAAGGAAAAAAGTCATCTTTAATACAGGCAATTTTTCGTGCCTTATGGACTTTTTTTCGCACGTATATTATTAATACATCATTTCTTGATGGCGAACAAGGATTTATGCTTGCAATATCTAATGCAGAAGTGACTTATTACAAATATCTTAAGCTACACTTACTTAATCTACAAAAACCAAACCCTTTGTAAACATAAATCACCCCAAAAAATTTATATCCTCCCTATTCAAAAAACAACAACCTCATAAGATAAATGAAAATTTCATTTGAAATAGTACCAAGAAATGCTCAAGCATTTGATGATCAATACCAATTTGTCTCTACACTTGGCGAATCAATCAGTATGATCAATGTACCCGATATTCAACGGTTTGATATAAGAAGCTGGGAGACTGGAAAAAAAATTGACCGAAAAAAACATCAATTTGTCCCTCATTTTAGGGCAATTGACTTCTCAATAAAGTCTGGTGATATTTTTCGGGTTATTGAAGAAAATAAGCTAGAACATGTGCTTTTAGTTTCCGGAGATCCACCAGAGGGTATTAAAAGAAAATTTCACAATACTAATGTTCTTGACTTAATTAGATCGGTTAAGCAAAAATTTCCTCAAATAACAATTCATGCTGGTTTTGATTCACATAGAAATGGAATTCAGGACGAGTGTATGTATGTGCAAAGAAAAATAGACGCAGGTGCTTCTAGCTTTTTTTCTCAACCTTTTTATGACTTAAGAATGATAGAGATTTATGCTGAGCATTTACAAGGCATTGACACGTTTATTGGAATTAGCCCAATTACAACGACATCTTCAATGAATTATTGGGAGCTAAAAAACAAAGTAAAATTTCCTGCATCATTTAAAGCAGAATATGATTGGAATATTAACTTTAGCAATCAAGTCATTTCAATGGCTAAAGAAATGAACTTCAACATATACTTTATGCCTATAAAAATCAATCTTCAGGATTATTTCGGAAAGCTTGATTTATCTCAAGTCTAGTTAAGAACAGATTCTAAGAACTTTCAATTAACTTAAAAAAACTTTTAGGTGCTCCACATATTGGGCACGCCCAACTCTCAGGAATATCTGACCAAAGCGTCCCTGGAGCAAAACCACTATGAACATCACCTTTAGCTTCATCATAAATATATTCGCATTCCATGCATCTATATTTTTTAAAATCTGACATATTTTTTTATCAAATAAACTAAAAGGCGTTAAATGTGACCGGGGTAAGTAGATCTAAAAAGACAAAAAAATAGGACGCAAGGCGTCCTATTTATGAACAGTTATAAAAAGAGCTTACAGACGCGCTTTCAAACCTTCAAAACCTTTTTCTGCTGCGTCTAAATGACCAGTAGCTTCCACTAGCTCACCTTTTTTAGCTGCTTTTCTAGCTTTTTTCAAATGACCGTTAGCCTTAGCTGCATGACGAGAAACAATATCACTAGCATTGATTTCTTTTTTTGCATCCATCGCTGTTTTAATTATCTTTTGAACATCATCAGCATCAGCTCCATCATTAATAGCTTTCATTGATTCAGCTATTCTACCTAAAACCAGGTCAATCGCCTGTTCTGGACCAAAACAAGTTCTTCCATCTTCACAAGCAACTGCAGTTGTTGAAAAAGTTCCTAAAGAAAGTGCTAATGTTAATGCTACGACAGCGCTTTTTAATAATTTCATATATGTATACCTCGTTGTAGTTATTTTGATGAGCATGTAACTATTTTAAATCTAAATTTATTTAATTTAACTATATGCTAGGTGGGATTCTAGCACAATTTTTGTGAGTATTGCATGAATTAAGTTTTCTAAAATTTACTTCATCCTATATTTATCTGAGATATTTTAAGGTAAATAAATAGGGGGGGGTTCCTAATTAATCACTATCTCTTTTTGCAAAAACTTTCAATTCCCCAAGCTCATCGAACGATACTTCCAATAAAATAGGAGAACAACAAACTGAACAATCCTCATAATATTCATGCTCCCCCTCAGACCCATCAACTAATATATCTATCATTTCTCCACAATATGGACATCCAATAGAAAATTCATCCATTATTGAACCTTTCTTAATAAATAATCTAACCAACTAGAAGGTAAAATACGTTTTAAAAACCCAAATAAATAAGTTGGAAAAGTGACATAGTAACGTATTTTTGGACGTTTCGATTCAAGGGCATGTATCAATTTTTCAACGACAGCATCAGCAGGTAAAGTAAAGGAAGCAGCGGGTCCTTCTTTCTGTAAGCGCTCTTCCATGAGTTGATAGGTTGTTTTATGAAAACTTAATTCGGGGTTAATATTTTTCTTATACAAAGCAAATGCATTCTTTCTAAAATCACTGGTAATGGGCCCCGGCTCAATAATGCACAGCTTAATATTGGTACCATAAAGCTCTATTCGCAATGTATCAACCAAGCCTTCTAAAGCAAATTTACTTGAATTATAGGCTCCTCTAAATTTCATTGCGACGAAGCCTAGAATAGAGCTATTATAAATAATACGTCCATACCCTTGTTTTCGCATGACAGGAAGAATTAAATTTGTTAGCTCATGAGTACCAAATAAATTGGTTTCAAACTGGTATCTTAATACATCCCTACTTAAATCTTCAACCGCACCAGGCTGTCCAAATGCACCATTATTAAATAATGCATCTATTTTTCCATTACTAAGAGCAAGCATTTGTTTCACAGCACTTAAAATACTATCTGAATCAGCTAAATCTAATTGTATAGCTTCAAAGCCTTCTGATTGAAGACGGGCCACGTCTTGTTCTTTTCTGGCAGAACAAATAACTCTGTGCCCACGCTTTTTTAATTCAACAGCTGCCGTATAACCTATACCACTAGAACAACCGGTAATAAAAACAATTTTTGATTCCACTATGCCTACTATTTTAAGAGTTTTTGTTCATTAAAAAAGAAAGTACTAGCACTACTACAATCTACAGAAAAAACCAATTGATCAGCTGCGCTTTTCACGCTTAAATGACTTGCCTCCACTCGTTCACACCCTCCTGTTGCTAATGCCTTTTTTGCTGCAAATCGTCTTAATTTTTCAATTTCAGGCAATCTCGCTTCATATAATTTAACAACATCAGGTAATCTATCGACTCTATAAGGTGGAATAGAAAATGCCGAGTATTGAATGGGATTATCTTTAACTAATTGTTGGTTCAAAGCACTTTGTTCTTTAGCATTTTTTTTTCGTCTTGCTTCTAGCTCCATCAATTTTTGACGATCAATTTCCTCTTGTTTTTTAAGTGCCAATTCCTTTTCTTTTTTCTTTTTCTGTATTGATAAATCAGTGGAACCACCTGTTTTTACATCAATCTCAATTGCTTTTTTTTCTTCTGCACAAGGCTTGGCCTGATAGGAGGTATTCCCTTGATCATCTGAACACTTATATATTCCAGCTGAAACACTTGTAGTAAACAATGTAGTGCTCACCATAAAAACAACTGATTGTATTAATTTCATCGAATCCCCTTTCTTCAAATGATTTGTCATACTACTCTGCTTGCTCTTCATGTAAATAAGTTTTTTCTTGATAATTTCTACTAACAATTAGAAATAATATAGCAGTAATCAACATTAAAACAGTAAAAAACCAAAAATATTCTGAACCTGTTAACTTGCTACTTCCATCATCATTGATAATAAAAAAATTAACTGCACTAGTAAACAAATTCCCCAAAGCTATAGACATAAAGAAGAGTGCCATAATAAATGATTTCATACTTTTAGGTGCCTGAGTGTATGAAAATTCCAGGCAAGTAATTGATACCATGACTTCTGCCGCGGTTAAAAACAAGTAAGCTAGTAACTGCCAGCTAATATGTGGCGTTAACCCTTGCTCTAACTGCATTTGAACCCATGCTGGAATAGTAAAGGCTATAACCGTTAAAAACAAACCTATCGCTATTTTTTTTAATGCTGTTAAGTTAATAATTTTATCTAAGGTGGGGTAAATAAAATAAGTAAATAAAGGCACCAAAATCATAATTAATAAAGGATTGGCTGCTTGAATCTGTGATGGTAAAACCTCAACACCCCATAAGACTCTATCCATTTTTTGTGCTTGTAACACCCATGATGAACCTGTTTGTTCAAATAATGCCCAAAAAACTGCAATAAAAAGATAAATACTCCCTAATTTAAGCACTAGTTTTAATCCAAATGGACTTAAAACCTCTTGTACAAAACTTGTTCCGGAAGGGGGAATATGCACGAAACGATAACGTCCACTCCAAAAAGCAATCGTTGCTATCAGCATTAATAAACCAGGAACAGCAAAGGCAACAGCGGCACCATATTTATCCAATAACCAGGGAATAATTAGCATTGCAGCAAAAGCGCCTAAATTGATAGAAAAATAAAACCAGCCAAAGACTTTACTCAGCAAGTGTTGATTCGATCGACCAAACTGATCTCCTAGATGCGATGAGACACACGGTTTAATTCCACCAGCACCCAGTGCAATTAGTCCTTGCCCTATTAACAATCCCATTCGAGTATCATCCAAAGCCAAAGCAAAATGCCCGAAACAATAAAATAGTGATAAAAATAAAATAGTTCGATATTTACCAATAAAGCCATCTGCCAACAAGGCTCCGAAAATAGGCATAAAGTACACAGCAGAAACATATAAATGAAAATAACCTTGAGCCTCATTTTCACTCATCACATCTAATTCACCTGCTGAATTCATTAAATACTGGGTCATAAAAACAACTAAAATAGCTCGCATTCCATAATAACTAAAACGTTCAGCAGCCTCATTAGCAACAATAAATGGAATTCCGTCTGGAATAGAGCGACTTGAAACAGGTGCTGTTTTATAATCAGACATTTGAATACTTACAATTTTGTGAGTTATTGAATAAAATAGTAAACTTTACACTATATCCCTCGTTAGATTTAACTTATACTTTACTCGCATTGAAAATGTGAACTCTATATTATAGTAAGTCTATAAATTAACAAGAAAATCAATCGTAATCATGACAGAAACAAGTCAAAGTACCTCTCAACGCTCTTTCCAGCAGCTTAAAGCTTATATTAACCAACAAATAATTGGTCAAGATTCCTTAATAGAAAAAATGTTAATTGCTTTACTGGCAGATGGGCATATTTTAGTTGAGGGTGCACCTGGATTAGCAAAAACTCGTGCCATTAAAGTTTTAAGTAAAGGCATAGAAGCTGATTTTCATCGCGTACAATTTACCCCCGACCTACTTCCTGCTGATTTGACAGGGACAGAGATTTACCGGCCGCAGCAAAGTACATTTGAGTTTCAAAAAGGTCCTTTATTTCATAACCTTGTTTTAGCTGATGAAATAAACCGCTCACCCGCCAAAGTACAAGCAGCATTACTGGAAGCTATGGCTGAAAGACAAATTACGGTGGGCAGTACAACTTATCCATTACCTGAATTATTTATGGTCATGGCAACACAAAACCCCATAGAACAAGAAGGGACTTATCCTCTGCCTGAGGCTCAATTAGATCGTTTTTTATTACATATAAAAATAGATTACCCAGAATCTGAACACGAAAAAGATATTTTACATTTGGCTCGAGCGGAAGCAAAAGGTGATTTTAAAGAAAACAATGAAGATTATCAGCCCATCAGTCAACAATCAATTTTGAATGCCCGCAATGAAATTTTGGACATTCATATGGCAGACAGTTTAGAAGACTATTTATTACAAATTATTTTAGCCACTCGTAATCCCGGAGCATACGGAGATGATTTGGCAACCTCCCTTCAATACGGCGCTAGCCCAAGAGCTAGCATTGCTTTAGACCGATGCTCCAGAGCCAAAGCGTGGCTAAAACAACAAGATTTTGTTGGCCCAGAAGATATTCAAGACATGGCCTACGATGTCCTTCGACACCGATTAATCTTAACCTATGAAGCAGAAGCTGAGGGGCTCACTACTGATGATTTTATTAAAGAATTACTTTGCAGAATTGCCATTCCTTAAATGAGTAAAAAAACTTCTAGCCAAAAAGACTTAGTTTCAATTCAACTAAGTTCTTTGGTCGATTTAGCAAAATCAGCCTCCCAACTTAAGCTTCAAAAAGCCTCTATTCGTTCAAGGCAAAGCGGTGGTTACATTTCTCATTCAAAAGGAAGAGGAATGGAGTTTGATGAATCCAGATTGTATCAACCCGGTGATGATATACGGAGCATAGACTGGCGTGTTACTGCACGATCAGGAAAAACACATACCAAGATTTTTCGTGAAGAGAGAGAACGCCCCGTCTTTATTTCAGTAGATGACCGCCCTACTATGCATTTTGCCACCCGAGGAGTCTTTAAATCTGTACAAGCATCAAAAATTGCAGCGTTAATTGCATGGATGGCTCAATACCATGGTGACCGGATAGGTGGACAAATTTTCACTGATACACTTTGTCAGGAATTAAAACCACAAAACGGTAAACATGCTGTCTTGCGTTTTTTCAGCGCTCTTTTGTTGGTTCGTTCTGTTCCCCAACCAGATATGTCACTAGAAAAGGCCTTAAGCAGATTAATCCAACATACTCGCCCGGGGAGCCTTATTTATATTATTAGTGATTTTCGTGGATTGAATCAACAATCTGAAAATCACTTAGCCAAATTATCTCGTCATTGTGATGTCGTATTAATTCAGGTTTATGATCTTCTAGAAAGCCAGCTACCAACCAATGGACGTTATCTTTTTACTGATAAAGAGCGCACCGTAGCTATTAATACTGATGATCAGCATCGTATTCTAAGCTATCAACAACACTTTCAAGACCGAGTAAATTATTTACGAAAAATATCAAAAAAAATGGGCATCGCTTTTTCCCAATGTAACACAACAGATAACCCGGTAGAGGTTTTACGGTAATGGAACCCCAATCACTTTCTTTAAGAGAAATTCATTTACCTGAAGCCATCAATTGGTGGCCACCAGCAATTGGCTGGTGGTTAGTCCTTCTAGCTTGCTTTTTTATTGCCTGGCTAGTTCACTATATAACCCGCCCTACTGCAATAAAAGCAGCTAAAAAACAATTGTTAGAAATCAAACAAGACAATTCATCTGAGGACATTCATAAACTGGCAAAGATATCTGAATTATTACGCCGTGTAGCAATTAGCAACTCTCCCAGAAGTGATTGTGCCAGTCTTACTGGGCAAGCCTGGCTTGAATATCTAGATAAAACGCTAATAGACAAACCTTTTACACAAGGAGCAGGGCAATACTTGGCCAATGCCCACTTTAAAAAGATACCTGACAATAATATAGATATAACTAAAATAATTAATATCTGTGAAAAATGGCTTAAAGCCCAAAGAAATAAAAAATGATTAATTTCGAATGGCCATGGTTAATATTAGCACTTCCACTCCCTGCATTAATTAGATGGGCTTTACCCCCTGAAACACCGGAAGACCAAGCCGCGCTTAAGGTTCCTTTTTTAAATGACTTTGCCGCAGACGAAACTAAATCAATCACTCCTACTAAGCAATGGCCTTTGATTTTGGCTATTGTTGCCTGGTTTTTATTGGTACTTGCTACCATGAGGCCGCTATGGATGGGTGAACCAATAGAAAAGTCCATAAGTGGCAGAGATTTAATTCTAGCAGTCGATGTTTCAGGAAGCATGAGTACAAAAGATTTTATTATCAACAATAGAGGAGTTGATCGCTTAGTTGCCACAAAAAAAATAGCAGGTGAGTTTTTAGAAAGACGAAGTGGAGATAGAGTTGGCTTACTACTTTTTGCAACGAAACCCTATCTTCAATCACCCCCCACTTTTGATAGAAAAACAGTAAACGATTTTCTAAAAGAATCATTTCATGGTAAATATTCACCCGATGGACTCGGCATAGCAGATGTTGAAGGTGAACAGCCAGGCACAGCCATTGGTGATGCAATAGGCCTTGCAGTTAAACGTTTAAATAAAAAGTCTGCTAATAGCAGAGTTCTGATATTACTCACAGATGGAGCAAATACAGCAGGTGAAGTTTCTCCTTTAAAAGCAGCAGAGCTTGCTGCTGACTCCAATTTAAAAATATACACTATCGGAATTGGTGCTGATGAAATGGTCATTCAGAATTTTTTTGGTACAAGACGAATCAATCCCTCAGTAGATCTAGATGAAAAAACCCTAAAATCAATTGCCGAAATAACAGGGGGGCGATACTTTAGAGCAAGAGACACCAAAGAACTTGATCTAATCTACTCCTTATTAGATGAATTAGAACCAGTTGATAAAGACACTCAATTTTTTAGACCTAAAACTGAACTTTATCATTGGCCTTTAGCTTTATCATTCTTACTATCCGGCCTGATTGGTACTCGTCACTTGAGGTGGTTATGAATATAGCAGAGTTCCATTTTATTAGGCCTTTTTGGTTATTATCTTTAGTTCCTGCAATCATTATTTATATCTTATTGCTTAAAAACAAATTGAATCAAGGTAACTGGTCAAATGTATGCGATGCTGAATTATTACCCTTTATTTTACAAGAACGGCCTATAGAGAAAAATCGCTGGGCTTTATTCCTAGGAGGGCTTTCTAGCCTATTAATCATCATTGCCCTGGCAGGCCCAACGTGGGAAAGACTGCCTTCCCCCGTGTTTAGAAATGATGCTGCATTAGTCATCATTTTAGACTTATCTCAGTCTATGGATGCCACCGATATAAAACCTGATCGCGTAACCATGGCTAGGTATAAAATTGCTGATATTTTAAATCAGCGAAAAGACGGTCAAACCGCTTTATTAGTTTACGCCGGCGATGCTTTTACTGTTACTCCCTTAACTACTGATACAGAAACGATAGCTAATCAACTTTCAGCATTGACCACAGATATTATCCCCGTCGAAGGAAGTAACACCTCATTGGCTTTATCAATTGCTGTCAACTTATTAAAACAAGCAGGACTACAATCTGGTGAAATATTATTAATCACTGACGGTGTTGATTTTGAGCGATCAATCTCTAAAGTTGAATCACTATCGGGTTATCACTTATCTATCCTTGGAGTAGGCACAGAGAGTGGAGCTCCGATTAAAAAAGCCAGTGGAGGTTTTTTTAAAGATGTATTAGGAAATATTAGTATCCCCAAACTCAATGTTAGCGAATTAGCCCGTTTGGCAAAAGCAGGTAATGGAATTTATAAAACAATAACTAATGATAATAGTGACGTTAAAGCAATACTGAGCCAGCTACAAACACCAACAAATAATGAAAACAGCGTGGACAGTAATTTATTAATTGATCAATGGAACGAAAAAGGCCCATGGTTATTATTAATTGTTTTACCTTTCGCAGCCCTATTTTTTAGAAAAGGCTTATTATCGTTAGCTCTGCTTTGTTTGTTGCCTTTCCCTAAAACAAGTTATGCACTGGAATGGAATGATTTATGGGAAACATCTGACCAAGCTGCCCAACAAGCATTTGCTCAAAAAAATTACCAACAAGCAGCAGATAAATTTAGTCATCCACAATGGAAAGCTGCTGCACAATATAAAGCGGAGCAATATGATAAAGCTATTTCTACATTACAAAACGATCAATCTGC
>CAZZIX010000023.1:7845-18691 GCA_964654345.1 uncultured Methylomarinum sp. | reverse complement strand
AACATGCAACTTTGTAGATAAAAGACACCTCCTTTTATTAAAAAGCCAACTTAAGCTATTGTCTTAAAGTCACACTACTTATTTCAGTGCTTTTTATACTATCATGCTAGGCATATTAAAATTATGACAGTATTGTGATTTTTTTATTACAGAGATTTTAGTGAAGATTCACTTTCATTGTGTGAATAGACTAACCATTGCTAAGCCTTACCATTCGTCAATATCTATAGACTAACAACTTAGTTTTTTATATCGGTTAAAAAATAACCTTAATTTTGGAACTATTCAATTGAATAAATTGTCGCTATTATTCTTTTAATAACAAAAGAGTACAGTAGATGAGTAAAAAGAAAAAAAGCGCTGCTTTTACTATAGCACTCACAGTTAGTCTGATAACCATACCCAACACTCAGGCCGAAAACCTTCAAAAACTAAAAGATGACGCAACAAAACGACAAGTTGCACTTGGCATACAGGCCGTACCTAAATCATCTAGCTCTGCTGCCTCTTTATCGACTAAATCATTATCAGGCCCTAACCCATTTCTTGCTCAAGTCATTGATCCAGGTAAAGTTGATTTTCATGGGTGGAAAGTAGCAATCGAATCGAAGGCCCTCAGCTCACAACAAAAAAGGAAAGCTGTACAGAGCTCCCTCAAAACACAAGTTACGACCCAACAACCAATTCTAGTTGATGAACTTGAACCAGATAGCATATCTGGAGCTAACGACAGTTTAGCAAGTGGGGAATTAATAAGAGGGTTTGGTACTCTCGCTAACCCAAGAGCTCGTATTTTAGGCACACTCGCACCACCACGTAATGTTCTAACAAATCATCCAATATTCACTGAAGATGACGGAGCAATCCCTATCGCGAATAAAAGTGAGGTAACTACAAATTTCGAGGCGATGCAAACTACTGGGACTCTTGGGGATGGCCCTCATGGTATCGCTGGCAATGGAACAGGAGACTTTGATTTTTATAGTGTTGAACTTTCAGCAGGCCAAAGCGTAACCGCTGATATTGACATCACCGGAAGTCTGGATACAGTTCTGGTACTTTACGATGCAGCAGGGGAAATTATTGCTACAAACGACGATGACGGTGAAGAGCTTGGAAGTTTAGCCAGCAAGCTGACTTTCAAACCAACTGAAGCAGGCACTTATTACTTTATGGTCGCTGGATTCGGCTCTAACCTTTTACCAAATGATCCGTTCGACTCTGGTAGCGGCCTAGGTGCTGGCAGTGAGGGTGACTATCAAATACTCATTACGACAGCCAAAGCTGATATTGATATCTATGCTATCGACCTTAAAGCAGGCGATGTTATTGGTGCAACTATTAAAGGAGCAGGTAATCGATTGCAAGTTTTTAACCTAGAAGGCACTGAGGTCATTGGATCATCACAGGATATTAGTGCACTCTATCCAGTCTCATCACCATTACCAGGAAGTGGTAACGCTGTCTTAGCCTATACCGCATCAGTTGACGCCCGACACTTTATTGCTATTACAGGCAGAAAGGGTAATTACGACTCAACATTAGAGGTTTATCGAGCAGGATTACAAAAAGAGCCTCGTCGTTCAGTACAAACAATTTTTCTTGACTTCGATGGTGCTCGAGTACAAACCCGTAAATTTGGTGGAGCAGGAAAAAGAGAAATTACTAGACTCTCAGGTTTTCTTGGCAACTGGGGACTTGGCTCTGATGACGAAGATCCACTTATTGATGAGATCGTTGAAGTAGTCAAAGAAAACTTAAGTCACGACTTAATTGATCTAGGCCTTAACAATGATTTTGACGTAGAAATTGTCGACAGTCGAAATGACCAGGTTGAATTCGGGAATGATCTTGTTAGTCGAGTAGTCATCGGCGGCACAATTGAGGAGTTAGGCGTTGGCACAGTTGGGATTGCCACCTCTATTGACCCAGGAAACTTTGGACACGAAGAAGATGCAATTGTATTGCTTGATAACTTGAGTTCACCGGCTCCTAACCCAGTTTCAATCAATACTTATCTTCCAGAAAATACCACAGACAAAATCAAACTTATCGCCCAGGCAATTGGCAATGTTGTTTCCCATGAAGCGGGTCATTACCTCGGAAACGCTCACACAGATCAATTCAACGAGTCGGCCAATATCATGGATCAAGGCGGTAATTTCTCTGGTACATTTGGCACTGGCAATGATCAACTATTAGGTACAAGTGATGATATTGATGTTGATTTTGGCGTAGATATTTTTGTACAAAACGAGGGGCTTACCGGAACTGAGGACACCTTAAATAACTCAGCCTTCGGACTTACCCCTAGTATTAGCAGTGGAGATTCCTTAGATACTTCTATTCGGGTGCACCACAAGTAGCCAAAATAATAAGGCAAGGAGATAGGATATGCCACAAATACGTGGCATATCCTAAGACAAGAATTTATTACTAACTTAAATTCAGAAGAAGTAATAATGTCTAAAATTTAAAAAAAGAAAATGGTAAAAAAGTTATCAGGAAAAAGGCTATCTCTGTTGCTAAAAAAATTGCCAAGAAAATATTAAAAAAGCTATTTTCTAGCTTTCTCCCCTGTATTTTTAAGCTCGTAAAGTATAGCTAGAAAACAATAGTCAGATTAGGGTCATCATATAAACGCATTTTTTTCCAGCCTATAAACTGACTATCATCAAATTGTAAATCGTGATCAATAGAATGCTCATAACAACTTCTAAATAATTTAGCTGTTCTAAAAGCATGCAATTCATCATCAGCAGTAACGGTATCTACATTTCCAACCTGAAATGTTTTATTGCGAGATTTTTTATCTTTTACCCAAAAAACGGTATAACAAAGATAACTTTTATCTTTTCTGTGATCGTATTTGATCGTTCTCGAAACACCTGTCACACCCGTTGTAGTCTTATTTTTTGGTGGCTTTAAAAAACGCATTTTACTGCCCTTCAAAACAACCAACATTTGGTCTCGCCAAGCTATCGCTGCTTGTAATGACTTGTTTTTACTTCCCCATAACTTATGAGAAAAATATCGACTACTTTCTTTTCCACGTCTTACAATGCGTACTTGGTACCCAAATGCATCGGGTTCAGTTATATGTTTATTTTTTGCCATTTCTAACGTACTTTAAAATCTTTATTAGCTTTCCCTTAACAAAGTCAATCTATAACTACCTGCCAGCCTTTGCTAATTTTTTCACAAGACATAACAGATTAAGCCATAAAGAAAGTTACAACCTCTTAATGAATATGATTAAAAGTGAAGTAAAGGATGAGTAGGTTGGGCTAGCAGCTCTATCGTTAACCCAACATCTTTAGCAAAAGTAGTGTTCAGCATAAACCACTCTCTAACAGAACGCCTAATTCGCCTTTTTAATCAGTAGCTTAACTTCTCGCTTTAACTTGCTATCAAAATACTCTACCCTCGTATAAAAATAACTCTTTCATTTATACAAAAACAGATAATAAATATAAAATCTATCTATTCTGAAGAGTACTTTCAAATACGACAAGAACTTAAATCAATTAGTTGCAGGTAGAAATAAATAAATTTTTTTTCTTATGTATTCATTATAGCATAGCATTTTTACGCCACTATATTTGCTCAAATCCTTACTAATTTAGTGTAGAATAGAAATAAGTTATGTTTTAGTTATTTGAATTAATACATATTTTTTACACTTTTTTGGAGAATTAATTATGAGCGTATTAGTAGGAAAACCAGCCCCTGATTTTACAGTGCCGGCAGTATTAGGTGACGGAGAAATTGTTGATTCTTTTAGCTTTTCTGAAACAACCAGAGGAAAGTATGCTGTTCTATTTTTCTATCCTTTAGACTTTACTTTTGTTTGCCCAAGTGAACTTATTGCTTTAGATCATCGTATGGATGAATTCAAAAGTCGCGGTGTTGAGGTAATTTCAGTCTCTATTGATTCTCATTTCACACACAATGCATGGCGTAATACTGCAATCAACGAAGGTGGAATTGGCCCTGTTCGTTATACTATGGCAGCTGATCTTAACCATCAAATATGTAAAGATTATGATGTTGAAGCAGAGACTCCTGCTGTTGCCTATCGTGGCAGTTTCTTAATTGACCAAAATGGACTGGTTCGCCATCAAGTGGTTAACGACCTTCCTTTAGGTCGTAATATTGATGAAATGATTCGCATGGTTGATGCTCTACAATTCCACGAAGAACATGGTGAAGTTTGCCCTGCTGGCTGGAACAAAGGCGATGCCGGAATGGATGCCAGCCCCGCAGGCGTTGCTTCTTATTTAGACAAAAATGCTGATAAATTATAAGCAATTTTAAAAAGAAATGACCTGAAAAGCGGACTATTTATAGTCCGCTTTTTTTATGTCAAAATCTGGGTGCTAATGCTTAATCGATTTTTTTGACATTCTTGATAACTGAATATGCGAAAAATAGGCAACAACACAAGCAATAAAAATAGCAATAAAGGTTTCACCAATCATCATCATAGCAAGGACAAATCCTAGGATATAACCAATTAATCCTACAATAGACCACTTTACTCCATTATCTTTGTTTTTTTTGCCTGAATGATAAAAAAAAATTACAATGATAATTGCTGGTAATAAAATTATCATTTCTCCCCCTTTTTTAATTAATACATTGATTTAGTAACCAGTCCAGCTAAAATATAACCAGTAGCTAATGTTAATTTATTGTTCTTTTTTAACATAACATCTTTTTCAAAATAACGGGATTAAAAATGGGTCGCTTACTTAAAATCATTCTATCAGTTTTAGCAACAGTTATTTTGTTAGTTATTATTGCTGTCATAGCCTTACCCTTCTTTATAGATCCGAATGATTTCAAACCTGAAATTCAAACCGCAGTCAAAGAAAACACAGGCAGAGAGCTGACAATAAAAGGTGATCTTGAATTATCAGTTTTCCCTTGGCTTGGTGTATCTACGGGGGAATTAACACTGAGTAATGCAGCTGGATTTACAGGAAATAATTTTGTGCAAATTAAATCAAGCCATGTAAAAGTTAAATTACTGCCTTTATTATCAAAGAAACTTGAAGTTAGCCGAATTGAACTGATAGGGTTAGACTTATATCTGGCAAAAAATAAGCAAGGATTAACTAACTGGGATGATTTGGTTCAATCAAAAAAAGAAGAAGAACAAGTTCAACCAACGGATAAAAATAAAGAAAACAAGAATGCCAACCCTTTAGCAGCACTTGCGTTAGGTGGTATATCTATTGAACAGGCTCATATTGTCTGGGATGATCAACAAGAAGACAAATATACTGAGATTAATGATTTTAACCTTACTACAGGCGAGCTGATTTTTAATCAGCCTATTGATGTTGAACTTTCGTTACAAATCATTAATAAAGACCCTAATTTAACCGAATCTATAGATCTTTCAACTGACCTTACAATTAATGAACAATTAAATATTATTAGCCTTACAGATCTCAACCTTAAAAGTTTAACAACAGGCCAGGCAATTCCTGGTGAAACGCTAACTGCAAATTTACAGTCCAATGTTATAGTTGATTTAGCCCAACAAACTGCTTCTATTTCTGGGTTAAAACTCAATTTAGATGACTTAACTGAAGAAAAACTTAGGGTAACGTTATTAACAGACGCCGCAATCAACCTGGCAGACCAATCAATTACTACAACTGGTTTTAATCTTACCGCTGATGGGTTAATGGACAATAAATTAAGCACTACTATTTTAGCGGATATTGCGCTCAACCTAACCCAGCAATCACTCTCATTATCTGGGCTAAAATTAAATGCGGGAGATTTGAATCTATCAGCCGATATTAGCGGCAATCAAATTATAGATAATCCTACTTTTAAAGGGCCTATTAAAATCGCGTCATTCAATCTTGCACAATTCTTAAATAAATTGGCAATATCCTTACCTGAAATGAAAGATAGTACGGCTCTTAACCAACTATCAGTTGCATTTAACTTACAAGCAACTAAGAATTCAGCCGCTATTAAAAATTTAATGGTAAATCTGGATGATAGCAAAATTACTGGCTCTGCTAGTGTAAAAAACTTTTCTAAACCTGCATCCACCTTTAATATAAATATTGATTCTATTGATGCAGATCGATATTTACCACCAGAAACAGCGGAACAACCTAGTAGAAAAACAGCCTCACCTGCTAGTGTTGCTGTAGCAAGCGCACAATTATTTCCTGTTGAAACACTAAGAAAACTTAATACCAATGGTCAGCTATCTATTGGTAGTTTAAAAATAAACCAGTTAAGTATGAAGGGGGTTAATTTAAAACTAAACGCGAATAAAGGCCTGGTTAAAACCAAACAGACCATCAAACAGCTCTATCAAGGCTCCTATTTGGGCAACGCTTCAATCAATGTTAAAAATAAAACACCTCTTTTAACATTAAATGAAAAACTCTCTAATGTTCAAATAGAGCCTTTATTACAAGCTTTGGAAGTCGAGCAAAAAATAAGTGGTATTATTAATGCTGCTGCTAAAATTCAAGGACATGGAAATAGTACACCAGCCATCAAATCATCATTAATAGGGAATTTAAGTTTTAGTGTTAAAGACAGTATTATCAAAGGTTTTAACCTTCAAAAAATAATTGATAGTGGTAGACAGTTACTCAAGGGAAAGCCTCTTCCTGAAAAAAATAAAAATGACCAAACCGTGTTTTCCATCATTAAAGGGACAGCAACAATAAAAAATGGATTACTTAAAAATGATGATTTATTGGCTGAATCTTCTAAAGTACGAGTAATAGGCAATGGCACAGCAAATTTGGCGAGTAACACTTTAGATTATACTATTGATGCAAGATTGCTAAAACCTAAAGAAAAAGATAAATTTAAAGGCATTCCTCTGGCTATTAAAATTGCAGGAACCTTTGATGATCCATCTTATAAACTAGATCTTGAATCGATGGTGAAAGCTAAATACAAAGATAAAATCAACAAGGTTATAGATGATAAAGTGCTCAAAAAATTGGATGAAGAGCTTGGTCCTGGCATCGGAGACGCCTTAAAAAGTTTATTTTAATTATCTCGTTAGAGACCCACCAAAATCCCTTTAAATGCCTCCGGAAATATTTCAACAAAAAATACTTGTCTGGTTTGATTTATTTGGCAGAAAAGAGTTGCCATGGCAATTGAATATTTCGCCTTATCGGGTTTGGTTGTCTGAAGTAATGTTACAACAAACACAGGTAACGACTGTTATCCCTTATTTTAATCGCTTTATTCAAAAATTTCCTGATGTCCACCAGTTAGCAAATGCTCCACTAGATTCAGTGTTACACCTTTGGTCAGGCTTAGGTTATTATGCCCGTGCTAGAAATTTACACAAAACAGCAAAAAGTATTAGTGTAACTGGCGGTGAATTTCCAAACGACTTAAACTTATTAATGCAGCTATCCGGTATTGGCCGCTCAACAGCGGGGGCTATCTCAAGCATCGCCTTTAACAAAAGCCAGCCCATTTTAGATGGAAATGTTCGGCGTGTACTAGCTCGGTTTCATGTTGTTTCTGGCTGGACTGGAAGCACTAAGGTCAGCAATAAACTTTGGCAGCTAAGCTCTGATTACACACCATTATTACGCGTTGCGGATTACACTCAAGCGATGATGGATTTAGGGGCGACAATCTGTATTCGTAGCAAACCCAAATGCATGCAATGCCCAATAAACTCAGCTTGCCTTGCAAAAATAGAGGGCAAAATTTCTGAATTACCTACTCCAAAACCAAAAAAGTCATTGCCTGTAAAAAAAACCACCTTCTTAATGTTACAGGATCAACAAGGACGAGTTTTATTAGAACAAAGACCCAAAACAGGAATTTGGGGGGGGTTGTGGAGTTTTCCAGAATATGAATCATTAGCAAATATTCAGTCCTGGTTTTTGGAAAAAAACATCCCTATTAAATTAATAAAGCAACTAGACGAGCAAAGACATACTTTCTCACATTATCATCTTGACTACACAGGGGTCATGGTTAAAACTGACAACCCTAACAATATTGTGATGGAAACCAATCAATCAGTCTGGTATAAATTGACTCAATTCGAGTCTTTGGGTTTACCAGCCCCAATTAAGAGATTATTACAAAATCAATATTAACGAGGAAGATCATGGCAAGAATGGTTAAATGTATAAAATTAGGTACAGAAGCAGAAGGACTGGATAGCCCTCCTTTCCCCGGCCCTAAAGGACAATTTATCTTTGAAAATGTATCTAAAGAAGCATGGCAGGAATGGATAGACATGCAAACAATGATTATTAACGAACAACGGCTAGCAAGTTTTGACCCAAAAGCCAAAAAGATTTTAGAGGACGAAAGAGAGAAGTTTCTTTTTTCTGGTGGTTTTGAAGTGCCGGAGGGCTATGTACCACCAAAAGACTAATATAAAAAACAAAAAAGCTTAAAGGCAAATTATTTTTGCCTTTATTTTTTCATTAATAGCTTCATCGTCTCATAGAATCAAAAAATTCAGCATTGGTTTTAAAGTCTTTAAGTTTACCTAATACAAATTCAGAAGCTGCCAATTCATCCATAGGCTGTAAAATCTTCCGTAAAATCCAGATCTTTTGTAACACTTCAGGATCCACTAAATAATCTTCACGGCGAGTACCTGATCGATTAATATTAATCGCTGGATAAACACGTTTTTCAGCAATTTTGCGCTCAAGGTGTAATTCCATATTACCCGTGCCTTTAAACTCTTCATAAATGACTTCATCCATCCTAGAGCCAGTATCTACAAGGGCTGTTGCAATAATGGTCAAACTTCCGCCCTCTTCAACATTTCGCGCGGCACCAAAAAAACGTTTAGGTTTTTCTAAGGCATTAGCATCAACACCACCCGATAATATTTTTCCAGAAGATGGAGTAACTAAGTTGTACGCCCTTGCCAAACGAGTCAATGAGTCTAACAAGATAACTACGTCGTGTTTATGTTCAACTAATCGACGCGCTTTTTCAATGACCATATCTGCGACTTGAACATGTCTTGTAGCTGGCTCATCAAAAGTACTTGAAACGACTTCTCCTCGCACACAACGTTGCATTTCTGTAACTTCTTCGGGACGTTCGTCAATCAGTAATACAATTAGATAACACTCGGGATTATTTTCTGCTATAGCATGAGCAAGGCTTTGCAGAATCATGGTTTTACCCGCTTTAGGCGGAGAAACGATTAATCCTCGCTGACCTTTGCCTATAGGGGCAATTAAATCAATAACACGTCCAGTAAGATCTTCACTGGTTCCATTACCTTGTTCAAGAATAAATCGTTTATTTGCGAAGAGTGGTGTCAGGTTAGAAAAGAGAATTTTATTTTTTGCATTTTCTGGCGGCTCAAAATTGATTTTTTCAACTTTAAGCATTGCAAAATAACGTTCATTATCCTTGGGCGGTCTAATTTTACCGCTTATAGTATCGCCCGTTCGTAGACTAAATCGTCGAATTTGACTCGGTGAAACATAAATATCATCAGGACCCGCTAAATATGAGCTTCCAGGTGTACGAAGAAAACCAAAGCCGTCTTGTAATATTTCCAGAACACCATCACCAAAAATATCTTCTCCACTTTTGGCTTGTTTTTTTAATATGGCGTAAATAACTTCTTGTTTTCGAGCTCTTGAGATGTTTTCAATGCCTAATGATTCGGCAATAGAGACAATTTCACTAATTTGTTTTAGTTTTAATTCGGACAGATTCATAAATGGAGGATATAAAGGAAATGATAAACGGACGTATCCGTTACTAAATGATATAGATTAATATTAAGGGATCAATATGCGACATGTCCTGAGTTGGACAATTAGAATTGTAGAGCAATAACTAGATTTGTGCAAATATTTTTACAAACCTAGTTAATATAAGGATAAAAAATAAAGGTGGTTAAAGAAATAATACTTTAATCATCTTAATTTTTTAGATATTACTATTAATAAAATCAGTCAATTGAGACTTACTTAAAGCACCTACTTTTGTTGCTTCAACTTCGCCATCTTTAAAAATCATTAATGTTGGAATTCCACGAACGCCATAGTGTTGAGGTGTCTCTGGATTATCATCAATGTTGATCTTTGCAATTGTCAATTTATCTGCATATTCAGAAGAAATTTCATCTAAAACTGGTGCGATCATTTTACATGGGCCACACCATTCTGCCCAATAATCTACTAAAACAGGTCTGTCAGATTTAATAACAGTTTCACTAAAATCAGCATCCGTTACATGAAGGACCGAGTCACTCACGCTATTCTCCAAAATTTATAAAGGCTTACTATAAATTTGATCGCTTTATGTGTCAATCAATTTCAAACAATTAGATTTTTAAGTTATCCTATAGCAATGAATAAAACGCATCTTACAAAAACACGCTTCAGTAATCTAGAATTATCTGACTCTATTATCAAAAGTCTAAATCAGGCGGGGTTTATTGACTGCACGCCTATTCAAGATAGAACTTTACCGCTTTCTCTAAGAGGTAAAGATATTGCAGGACAGGCACAGACAGGCACAGGTAAAACGGCAGCATTTTTATTGGCCACTTTTCAACGTTTAATTAATGATGAAAGTGAAAAAATCAAAAACCCGAGGGCTTTAATCCTTGCACCTACACGGGAACTTGCCATTCAAATACACAAGGATGCATTATTATTAGGTAAACACCTTAATTTTAAATATGCCCTGATATACGGGGGAACTGATTATAAAAAACAGCAAGATTTACTTAAAACTAATATAGATATAATTATCGGCACACCAGGACGAATCATCGATTTTTACAAAAAAAATGTATTTACTCTGAATAACATACAAGTCTCTGTCATGG
>CAZZIX010000023.1:2386-7745 GCA_964654345.1 uncultured Methylomarinum sp. | reverse complement strand
ATACAAGTCTCTGTCATGGACGAAGCCGATAGGATGTTTGATCTTGGTTTTATTAAAGACATTCGTTTTTTATTACGCAAAATGCCAGCAGTAGATAAACGCTTAAACTTGCTATTTTCTGCCACTTTATCTTATAAAGTAACAGAATTGGCTTATGAGCATATGAACAACCCTATTCTAGTCAAAATTGAACAAGAGGAAGTCACTTCAAAAGCAATTACGCAAAGTGCTTTTTGCCCTGCTAACGATCAAAAAATCCCTTTGTTATTGGGACTTTTAAATAAACATAAACCCGAAAGGTCTATTGTGTTTGTTAATACCAAACGATGTGCGGAACAGCTTGAAGGTTATCTTGTGGCCAATAACTACAAGGTTGCTGTTTTAAGTGGCGATGTTCCTCAGGAAAAAAGACAAAGATTATTAAATAATTTTCAAGAAAACAAAGTTAATTTAATGATAGCAACCGATGTTGCAGCTCGAGGACTACACATTCCTGCAGTATCACATGTTATTAATTATGATTTGCCTCAAGATGCAGAGGATTATGTTCATCGAATCGGTAGAACTGCACGTTTTGGAAGTACTGGTATCGCATTTAGTTTTATCTGTGAAGATTATGCTTACTCTATGCCTGATATAGAGAAATATATAGGCGAAAAAATAACCGTCAATACAATCACCGAGGATCTATTAGCAACAGAGATTAACTCTCCAGCAAAAAGACCTCCTCGTAAAAACTACGCCCAAACAAAAAAACCTAGAACTCCTTCAACTAAAAGAACACCCTATAAAGAAAAAGTCTCAACTGGAGAAAAAAAACCAACACCCATTAAAAAAAACAAACCTACTGAACAGGCATCAATTCCCGAAAATCCTCAATAGCCAAAAAACCACTGATTTCTTTTTTTTCTAATTGTGAATCAGGCCGACTAATTGAGACTAAATGTTTGATACCAAAACGTTTCGCTGAGGCTAAAACAGCTAAACTATCATCTACAAGGAGTGTTTTTTGAAGATCAAACGGATGTTTTTTTTGTAGTTTAAACCAAAATTCTTGCTGTTCTTTAGAATAGCCATAATCATGTGAACTAATAATCTGATCAAAAAAAGGCTTTAAACAAGTTTTATCCATTTTTAAATCCAGACTATCTCTATGCGCATTTGTTACCAAAAACACCTTATGGTGGGATTGATGAAGTGCATCTAAAAAATCCATCACATGAGGAAGAATCGAAATTAACCCTGATATTTCTGCTTTTAACCCTGCTATATCAAGCTTTAACGTTTCACTCCAATAGTCAAGACAATACCATTCTAGCTTACCCTCCATTTTTTTAAACTGAGGAACTAGCTGTTGTTTAGCTAGCTCTAGAGAAAGACCGTTTTTTTCAGCAAAACGTTTAGGCACAAACTCTAACCAAAAATGATTATCAAAATTCAAATCTAGTAAAGTCCCATCCATATCTAATAGGACAGTTTCAATTTCTTTCCATTCAATCATGGAAGCTGATTATAACCTCTTTAACCTAGAAAGATCAGTCTGTCGGCCGCAGATTTATAGTGCAAACCATTGGTTTCACTGTGCTTTGAAAGCACTCTTTTTACAGATGTAAGCAGAGTGCTTTCGTCTTGCTCTGAACAAAAACGGGCAATCTATCCGGTGCTCCCAAAATAGAGCCTACAATTGATTACCAAACTGATCAACAGCATTTAACTGATGGCCATTTGGATCATCCCTTTTATCAGGAATCCATTGCCCTAAACATTTTCGATCAGTTGTACATGGATCTGTTAAAGTTTTTAAAAATTCAATTAAAAAATAGACTTTCCTATTATTTAAGCGGATTTTTTCTAGAGCAAAATTGGAGGCATATAAAGCCTCGTGAGTATTTTCTGACATATTCTCCAAGTTACGTATATCATATTGGAGCAATTGGCCGTAATCATAGTTATGAATTGCTCTATGCGCATTTAAATGATGTTTAACAACAGCTTTTAATGTTGTATATGAGCCAGCATGTGACCAAGGGCCAGTTACTGCAACATTTAGCAGAGATGGAGTTCTAAAAGCAAATTTATCAACCTTAAGTCCCGTTTCACGCGCCCGACCAAAATCTTTAGAGCCATCTTCTCCATCACCTTTTCCTGGCCCTATTTGTGGCATAGCTAGGTTATGAAAGCTTTCATCGGTAAAAAAATCTCCTGAATGACAGCTTGAACAATTAGCTCCACCTTCTGAACTAGAGGTATAAAATAAAACAGCTCCTTTTTTTGCTGCTCTAGAAATAGCTCTTTTTTCTCCTTGGACATATCTTTTCCAAGGAGAGTTTACGAATACTTGAGATCTTTCATATTCTGCAATTAGCATGGAAATATTTTGCTCTGTTATTAATTCTTCTGCACTACCCTTCGGGCTTGAAAGTGCCGTTCTAAATTTTTCTAGCCAATGATCAAGGTCAGTTAACTCGTCAGCTTCATCACCATAGCCACCAAGACGTCCCGCGAGCAATTCTCTAATTGCCTGATTATTATAGCCAGTATGATTAAAATTTTTCATTTCCTCATTTGATGTAATAGGAAAACGCGCTTGTGCTTGAATTAAATTATTGCCTGCTAGTGGATCAGCTACACCCAGTGCAGAATCTGGAGTACGAATACCTGAGCTACCCGAACCATTTGCGCCAGGTGTTTTATCCAGACTTTCTACACGACCGTCATGAAATTGAAATTTATCCCACGCTGCGAGATTAAAAGTAGTCGGAGCATTCCTAGGTACTGGCGGGCCACCTTCAGGGTTATTAAAAGCACTATCATTTGTTCTACCTGGACCTAATAGATCAGGATCATCTGCTTCAACACCGATGGGTAATGATAAATCATCTCCTCCTCCTAATGCAGGGTGATGGCAAGTAACACAAGCTGAATCAAAGTCACCCCCCAGTGTTTTAGAAAAAAACAAATCCATCCCTAATTGTGCTTTAGGACTTTCTATATCGGGTGTTTTACGATTTAACATAGGATCACCGGTTAAATTATTAGACTTAATAATTCTTTTCAGTATTTTATTTAATCTATGCCTGCGGTTTCTATGATTATCCTCCCAGTGACCATGATCTCGGTAATAAAGATTATTGTCTCCATTTTTTGCTGAAACAATATGACTAAAACTTAAAGCACTTAAAATATACAAACCTATAACAATTTTTTTCATGGCACACCTATTTTCCTAAAAAGTTCTTCCAATTATTGATCTATTTAAATTCGTGCCTGATTATAAAAAAAACTTATAACTAAAATATGTCATTAAGAGGATTAATATGTAACAAAATGTAACAAACGACTTGATTCCTTACTTAGATATAGGAACAAGAGTAAAATACAAAAATATTGATTATTAATAGTTGCTAATTTAGCTCTAACATTTCTATATGGATAACGTTTGAAAAGTGAAGATAAATTAAAAATTTTGATTGTTGATGATGATCTGGAAACCTGCCAGCTTCTTTGTCAATATTTTGATAGTCAAGGGTTTTCTGCTTCATCAGTTAACGATGGTATAGCACTAGACTCCTACCTTAATAAGGTGGAAGTAAATATAATTATTCTTGATTTAATGTTGCCAGGTGAAAATGGTTTAAGCATTCTCAAACGTATGCAAAACCAGATACAAACCCCAGTTATTATATTGTCTGCCAATGCTGAAGATATTGACCGTATCGTTGGTCTGGAAATAGGGGCTGATGATTATTTAGCAAAACCTTTCAATCCACGAGAATTACTTGCTCGTATCCACTCGGTATTACGAAGACATGGAGGAAAACAAAAAAATAGCAGACCAGAAGAACGCAAACATATTCGCTCGCTAGGGAGAAGACAAAGCGACCAGAAAGATAGTGGTTCTGAAAAAAACAAAAACCTTCATACTTTTGGTCCTTATATATTTAATACAAGCAATCAAACTCTTCATCGAAACGGTGAAAAAGTAGTCTTAACAAGTGGAGAGCACTCTTTATTAAATATTTTCGTCAAAAACCCAGAACAAGTATTAACCAGAGATACTCTTTTAGAGAAGCTTAAAGGCTATGATTGCACTCCATTTGATAGAAGTATAGACGTGCGAATTATGCGACTACGTCAAAAAATTGAAGTTGATACAACGACTCCTTCATACATCCTGACAGTGTGGGGACAAGGGTATAAATTTGCACCTAACTCGTAATGGCATGACTAAATTTCAACGTCCTAATTCAATCTACCTAAATATCAGTTTAACTCTGATATTTGGTTTATTGAGTTTTACATTATTTTCAATAGCTTTAGCTTTTTTCTTTATTGTGAATCCGATGGCAAACAGAGTTGCTAACGATATGGGAGGATTAATATATGCTGTTAGTGAATCATGGTTTTCTCTTCCACCAGAGAAAAAACAAGACTTTCGAGCTCGCTTACGTAAACAGCATCAGCTAATGATTACTGATGAAAATATACCTGTAACCAATATAATTATTACTAACCCCTTTATTCCTAAACTTGAAAAAGCTTTACTCCTTCAAACAGGACAGATAGTGACTGTAAAACAAGATATAAAGGATAAACGCTGTCTTTGGGTTAACATTTCTCAAGCAGAGCAGACCGTGACAATAGGTTTTTTTCATGATCGTATTGGACCGCGACCCTCTATAGTTATTCTTGGTATTTTAGTTGCGGGCAGTTTTCTTATTTTAATAACTACCATCCTTTTGGTTCGTCGTATAACTCAACCGATAAAAACTTTATCAAATGCAGTTAGCTTACTTGGCTCAGGAGACTTATCAACTCGCATTCCAGAAAAGGGAGCAGAAGAAATAGTTATCTTAGCGCATAATTTTAATAGTATGGCTCTAGAAATCACTCAATTATTGACAAATAGAACAATCCTTTTTGGTGGTATTTCTCATGATTTACGAACACCAATCACTCGAATGCAAATTGCCTTGGAATTATTACAAAATGATAGTAATTCAAAATTAATTTCTAAAATGAGAAATAATCTCGTAGAAATGGAAAACCTTATTCAGCAATCATTAGAATTAGTTAAAGGGTTAGACAAACATAATACTATTGATGTTGAGATTACTACAGTAATAAACGATATTATTTTAGACTACAAAAGCCAGCAACAAGTCATTCATTATAGGCCTGTTAATTGTGGCATTTGTAATTTAGAAATCAATGCTTTTCGTCGAGTTTTATGCAATTTACTTGATAATGCTATTCGCTATAGAGATAATAAAGCGATTGAAATATTTTGCATAAAGGAAAATGAAAAACTAGTCATCCGCATATTAGATCAAGGAACAGGGATTCCCGTTGATAAACT
>CAZZIX010000023.1:0-2286 GCA_964654345.1 uncultured Methylomarinum sp. | reverse complement strand
AGAAAGACAATAGCAAAATCTAGACTTTTTCATATTGAATCAATGGATATTACCTTTAGCAACGGTGAAAGTCGTGTTTATGAGCGATTAACCAGAACCCAGCCATCAGGCGCCGTATTAATCGTTCCCATGCTTGATAAAGAAACTGTTTTGTTGATTAAAGAATATTCTGCCGGGGTTGATCGCTACGAGCTAGGTCTTCCAAAAGGTAAAATTGATGCAGGAGAAAATCTATTAAATGCCGCCAACCGAGAGCTTAAAGAAGAAGTAGGCTATGGCGCAAAACAATTACATCATTTAACTTCTCTCACACTTGCCCCTGCTTATATGGAGCATTCGATTGATATTATTATTGCGCAAGATTTATATGAAGAAAAACTTGAAGGTGATGAGCCTGAGGAATTAGACGTTATTCCCTGGAAAATAAATGATATTCAACGCTTAATGGCAACAGGTGAATGTACAGAAGCTCGCTCAATTGCCGCGCTCTATTTAGTAAAAGATTACCTAAGCTAAACAATGCTAAAAAAGAGTGCTCAATTAAAAACATTAATCTCATCATTAGCGGATCTGCCTTACCAAAAAATTCAAAAATTAAGAGGTTGCTTTCAGTTTCCTCATTATGTATTCCAGTTTCTAAGAATCCAGGGTAGCCCGGGTGCCAACCCAGCTTCCATTGCTAATATAACTCTACCAATTGAAACCTGCAAACTTCCTAAGCAGTGTTTTGTTTCCTCTTTTTCTCAATTAGCACTCGCTGACTTTCTGATTCGTCGTTTTAATTTAGGGATAAGCAAATTTGCCCAACAAAATCGTGGCAAGGATGGCAGTGGCTCATTTCATACGATTGAGCTAAGTCAGAAAATGATAGAGCGAGATAGCGTTCTGTTTTTAGAAAATACAATAGAATTACGCTTTATTTTCAGTTTACCTGCCAATGGACCAAGTGGCAGACAATTTGATGCTAAGCAAACATGGTTAATGTTTGAACAAGAATTAAACCCACTAATTGATTTCACCTTCCTCTATCAAAATTATGATGAATCAACTCAACACTTGTTGCAGCAATACCAGGCCATTCAACAAAATAGGCAAGAAATAAAATGTTATATGCAAAAAAATGATCTCTGTGTTTTTATTAACAATGGAGCACATTTACCCAGATTAAGTGGTATTGACGATAGACCAGCATCAGGAGAAAAGATACTTCCATTTCAATCACCTAAGCCCCTTGAAATTATGATTCCACTTTCTGACAGAAACTCGATAAAAGGTATGGGAATCAAACATGGCATTACCTGCATCACAGGTGGTGGTTTTCATGGGAAATCTACTCTATTGCAAGCTATTTTATCAGGTGTTTACGCACATATACCTGATGATGGTAGAGAATATATAGTCACTAGGGAAGATGCTGTTTTTACTTGTGCAGAAGAAGGTCGTAGTATTCATCATGTAGATATTAGCCCTTTTATTAATCAGCTACCTAATGGCATTCAGACTGAACGATTTTCCACTGACAATGCTAGTGGAAGTACTTCTCAAGCAGCCAGCATTGTTGAAGCAATAGAACTTGACTCACATTTTTTATTATTTGATGAAGATAGTTGTGCGAGCAATTTTCTATACAGAGATGAGCTAATAAAAAAAATTCTTGATGCTAAAAATGAGCCGATTAACCCTCTTTACACAGCAGTCAGGTCTTTATGGAAAAAAAACAATATTTCGATGATTTTTGTTGTCGGAGGTTTAGGTAGCTTTTTACAAAAGGCAGACACCTGCTTATTAATGGATAATTATCAATGCAAGGACATTAGCCTCCAAGTTAGAGAAAAACTAGGAAATATTATAGAAGGCAAGCATAAATATTTATTCTTTACCCCAAACAGATGCTTATCCCCTAATAATTTTAACCCGTCATACACAAATCAACGTTTAAAAAAAGAAGTCCCTATTCGGATAAAAGATCTAAGAAATGCCCCCAGACAATTAGAGTACGGGATGGACTTGATCAATTTAGAAGCATTGCCTCAGCTTGTGGAAGCCCCGCAAATAAAAAGCATCGGCTATTGCCTGTTAAAAATCAGACAACAAATGCAAAACCAAACTAATGAATCAAAAACCCTTAGTTATTGGGTTCAATGGTTGATTAAAAAATTAGAAAATGAAGGTCTCTCTTTTTTACAGCCAGACTATCAAGGTACTTTATCAATGCCGCGTAAATATGAAATAGCTGCTGCTATCAACCGTATTAGATCATTACGAATAATAGAAAATTCAGATAAA
>CAZZIX010000022.1:0-18857 GCA_964654345.1 uncultured Methylomarinum sp. | reverse complement strand
AGACCATGTCAATAATATTTCTAATTTTTTTGAGGTTAGATCACCTTTTTCTTGCCTGGAACCATAGCTACCATAAAAAAATGGGGTTAGATTATCATTTTTTAGACTTTTTAGCTTTCGATTTCTTTGTTGTTTTTTTCTTGGACGATTTATCTTTCTTTTTAGCGTTTTTTGCTACTTTTTTTGATTTGTTTTTTGTTGTCTTTTTTTCTACCTTCTTCTTTTTTGTTGATTTAGGCTTTGCAGAGCTTTGTTTTTTTCTTTTAGATTTAGAAAGATTGGTAGCAGCAGCAATTTTTTTGATAGTTTTTTCTCCAATACCTTTTACATTTCTTAAATCATCAATTGATTTGAAAGAACCGTGTTTAGTTCGGTATTTTACAATTGCATTGGCCTTTTTTAAACCGATACCTTTAACGGAGTCTGCAAGTGTTTTTGCATCAACTTTATTTATATTGATGGGTGCAGCAAGTACGTTAAAGGACATTAAAGCCAATAAGAGCAGTATTTTATTCATTTAATTTATTCCTCAATTATTAATAAAAGTTTGGGTAAAGTAGAGAGTAAAAAGTTAAGTGGCTTAATCATCGGGTATAAAACTTAGTTGAATCAAAAGCTTTATTTAGATAGAGAATAGTGTAAATTGTAAAAAATACAAGTTCACTGATCAAAATTTTTAATACATGGTTAAAAGCATTGATCGTAACTTCTTGTTAGTATATTCACTCAGAAATTTATTGTTTTAACTCTGCTAAAGAAAAATAAGAATAACTATGTCTAGTAAATCTCAACAACACTTGGTTTTGGTCGATGGCTCCTCATTTTTATTCCGTGCTTATCATGCTGTTCCTCCGTTAACAAATTCAGAAGGTGAGCCAACTAATGCCATTTATGGTGTAGCAAATATGTTGCGTAAATTAGTATCTGATCATAAAACAGATTTTTTTACAGTAGTTTTTGATGCGCCAGGCAAAACATTTCGTCATGAAATGTTTGATGAATATAAAGCAAATCGCCCTCCTATGCCAGATGACTTAAGAGTTCAAATTGAGCCGCTACATAATCTTATTCGAGCGATGGGCTTGCCACTAATTATGGAAACAGGTGTTGAAGCGGATGATGTATTGGGTGCTTTAGCACAATATGCTGTAAGAGAAGGTTTTGATGTGGTTATTTCTACTGGGGATAAGGATATGGCTCAATTAGTGACCAAGCAAATTACCTTGGAAAATACGATGTCAAATACCACCATGGATATAGATGGGGTGATGGAAAAATTTGGTGTTGCGCCCGATCAAATTATTGATTATCTGGCCTTGATGGGGGATTCAGTTGATAACATTCCAGGCGTTCCAAAAGTCGGGCCAAAAACTGCTGCAAAATGGTTAGGAATTTATGAAACGATGGATAATCTTATAGAAAATGCAGATCAAATTAAAGGAAAAGTGGGCGAAAATTTGCGAGCAAGCCTGGATCAGCTGCCTATGTCCAGAAAATTAACAACAATTAAATGTGGTCTTGATTTACCTTATGTAATGGATGATCTTAAATGTCAGGCACCGGATAATGCTGAGCTTAAACACCAGCTTGAATCTTTAGGTTTTTCTGTCTGGTTACGCATGTTAAAGACACCCAAAGCTGAAGCTATTGAGGATGAAAAACCTGAAGAAAAGGAGACTCAAGTTGATATTAAAAAGGAATATGAGACTATTTTGACGGAAGAACATTTTGATTTGTGGCTCAAAAACCTTAAACAAGCAGAGCTGTTTGCCTTTGATACAGAGACAACAAGCTTAAATTACAAGCAAGCAGAAATTGTTGGTGTTTCTTTCGCAATAGAAGCAGGAAAAGCAGCTTATATTCCTTTGGCTCATGATTATCCAGGTGCACCCGTACAGTTGGATAAAGAAAAGGTATTGAATGATCTTAAGCCTTTGTTAGAAGATTTAAATAAACCTAAATTAGGTCAAAACTTAAAATATGATGCTAATGTCTTGGCTAATTATGATATAGAAATGCAAGGAATCCAGCATGACACAATGTTAGAATCGTATGTATTAAATAGCACAGCAACAAAGCATAATATGGATGATTTAGCCAAAGTATATTTGGGTGTTGATACCATTCATTATGAAGATGTCGCAGGTAAAGGTGCTAAGCAAATTCTTTTTTCAGAAGTACCCATAGAACAAGCAAGCCCATATGCTGCTGAAGATGCTGATATTACGTTAAGGTTACATCAAACACTGTTAGGAAAATTAAAAAAGTACGATGTATTACAAAAATTATATCAGGAGATTGAAGTTCCGCTGATTCTGGTATTGTCTCGTATAGAAAGAAATGGTGTTTTAATAAATACAGATATGCTTGCTAAGCAAAGCATGGAACTTAGCCAGCATATTATTGCATTGGAGCAACATGCACATGATTTAGCTGGACAGGTCTTTAATTTAGGTTCCCCTAAACAAATTCAAGAAATACTCTATGATCAACAAAAATTACCTGTACTGAAAAAAACACCCAAGGGGCAGCCTTCGACGGCAGAATCTGTTTTGCAGGAACTGGCTATTAAATATCCCTTGCCCAAGGTAATTCTTGAGTTTCGGGGAATGAGCAAGCTCAAATCAACTTATACTGATAAGTTGCCTCTACAGGTTGACTCTAAAACAAATAGAGTACATACCTCATACCATCAGGCAGTGGCTGCAACAGGTAGATTGTCTTCATCTGATCCAAACTTACAAAATATTCCCATTCGTAGTGCTGAGGGTAGAAAAATTAGACAAGCCTTTATTGCACCTGAGGGATTTAAGGTGATTGCAGCTGATTATTCACAAATAGAATTACGAATTATGGCGCATTTGTCCTCTGATGAAGGTTTATTAATAGCATTTTCTAAGGGTGTTGATATTCACAGTGCAACGGCAGCGGAAGTTTTTGAGGTAGCTATTGACCAAGTTACCACTGATTTACGTCGTTCTGCTAAAGCGATTAATTTTGGTCTGATTTATGGCATGTCTGCTTTTGGGCTTGCTCAGCAGCTTGGTATTACACGCACTCAGGCACAATCTTACATTGATTTATATTTTTCGCGTTATCCTGGCGTTAAAAATTATATGGATACTATTCGTGGACTAGCTAAAGAGCAGGGTTATGTAGAAACTTTGTTTGGACGCAGATTATATTTGCCAGATATTGAATCGCGTAATGCTGCACGCAGAAAATATGCTGAGCGCACAGCAATTAATGCTCCAATGCAGGGAACGGCAGCAGATATTATAAAAATAGCGATGATAAACACAGATAAATGGATGTCGGAAAACAATTCAAAAAATAAAATGATTATGCAAGTTCATGATGAGCTGGTTTTTGAAGTTGCTGAACAGCAGATAGAAAGTTTTTCTGATTCTATCAGGGACATTATGTGTTCGGCTGCAGAATTAGACGTGCCTTTAATTGTAGATATTGGTGTAGGTGATAATTGGGATGAGGCGCATTAAATTACTCTTCAGTCAATCCAAACCACTGATCAAGCATATGGTGAGCATCGGCTATTCCCGTTTTCTTTAAAGATGAAAAAAGTTGTAATGTGACATCCACTTCAATATCTGACAACTCTTTTTGTACTTTAAAAAGCGTGTTTTTTGCGGCACCATAATTTAATTTATCGGCTTTAGTTAATAGGATATGCAAAGGAAGCTGAGTATGCTCGCACCATTCGATCATTTGCATATCAAAATCTGTTAATGGATGGCGTATGTCCATCATTAAAATAATGCCACATAAGGCCTTGCGTTTATGCAAATAGTTTTCCATCATTTGATGCCATTGTTTTTTGACAGCCAAAGGTACTTTTGCATATCCATAGCCTGGTAAATCAACAATTTTTCGTGTTGTATCAATCTCAAAAAAATTGAGTAATTGAGTGCGCCCAGGGGTTTTACTTATTCGAGCCAAGCTATTCTGTCGAGTTAAGGTATTAATTGCACTGGATTTTCCTGCATTAGAACGTCCTGCAAATGCTACTTCTTTGCCTTGGTCTTCCGGTGCTTCGCTTAGTTTTGATGCGCTTAGCATAAATTTGGTCTGATGATAAACGGAATTCATTGAGGTCTCGCTTGAATAGGTTAAATAGAGTAAAATCTAGTTATTATATAGCTTGGCTGGTTGATCAGTCTCAATTAAACATCTACATCACAGGGGAATCTAATGATAAAAAAACTGTTAGCTCTTTCAATTTCACTCTCGTTTTTAGCTACATCAAGTATTGTTTATGCAAAAGGAAATGTCGCCGACGGTAAAGAAAAATCAGCTAGTTGTGCTGGGTGTCATGGGGATGATGGAAATAGCATGGCAGGGACATTTCCTAAATTAGCAGGTCAACATGCTAGTTATTTGGTTAAGCAATTACAGGCTTTAAAAGATGGTACGAGAAATGCGCCGACAATGGCTCCTTTGGCGATGGCTTTGGATGATGAGTCAATTGAAGATATAGCGGCTTTTTATGCGAAACAAAAAATAACAAAAAATGAAATGCCTGTTTTATTTTCAGATGATGATGAGGATGGGAATCCTGAAAAAACAGAGGAAGAAATGGCGGTTGAATTAAAGGACTTGTTAGCTTTGGGTGGAGATTTGTATCGTAATGGTGATCTAAAAAGAAAAGTTTCAGCATGTATCGCTTGTCATGGGCCAAAGGGAGAAGGTAACAAGCCTGCATCATTTCCAGCACTTAGAGGGCAGCATGCAGATTATTTAATAAAAGCATTGACTGATTTTAAACAGGGTGCCCGGAGTAATGTTCCTGATAATATGATGCATATGATTGCGAAAAAAATGACAGATAAAGAAATTAGTGCGGTTTCTTATCACATCTCTATGATGAAATAGACAAGCAATCGAATTTTAATACTTTAGGGTTGTATTTATTCTCTGAAGCATTGTATCTAAAATGAATAAAAACGTATTAATTACTGGAGCTGCTAAGCGAATTGGAGCATCCTGTGCCAGGATGCTACATAGTGAAGGTTATAATATTCTCCTGCACTATAGATCGTCAAAACAAGCAGCCTTAGCTATTTTTAATGAGTTGAATGGCAATAGGCCTGATTCAGTTAAATTAATACAAGCAGATTTGTTGAAGATGGATGAGTTAAAAATGCTGGCTAAAAAAGCAGAATTAGCTTGGGGCGGATTAAATGTACTGGTTAATAATGCATCAGCTTTTTATCCTCAGCAATTTGAAGAAGTTTTAGACGAGAATTGGGATGAATTATTAGGATGTAATTTAAAAGCCCCTTTTTTTTTATCTCAAGCGTTAACAAAGACATTAATAAATAATAAGGGTTGTATTGTTAATATCATTGATATTCATGCAGAACGAGGGTTAAAGGGATACCCCGTCTATAGTATTTCTAAGGCTGGTTTGGTTGCTTTAACTAAAATTTTAGCAAAAGAGTTGGGGCCAAAAATTCGAGTCAATGGTGTTTCCCCTGGTGCTATTTTATGGCCAGAAAATAATAGTGATGAGCAAGAACAGACTGAAATTCTGCAGCGTATTACTTTATCTCGGTGTGGCGAACCAGAGGATATTGCAAAAGCAGTCCGATTTTTAGTTGCGGATGCAAATTATATTACTGGGCAAATTATTAATGTAGATGGTGGTCGAACCTTATTCTGTTAAATTATGTTGAGGTAGCTTTGTTTGTTCTAGGTCAGTTTTATCAAATTTATTCCACAGTTGAGCATAACTTTTGTGGCTGATTGGGTGTAAAAATTTAGGGGCAATTTCTGCTAAGGGTTCAAGTACGAAAGCATAGCGATCTATCTCGTCACGAGGTATTTGTAGTCGCCCATCGTTAATAATCAGCTCGCCATAAATTATCAGATCCAAATCTAGAGTTCTTGCAGCATATTTTCTACTGTCCCGTGTTCTTCCGTGATCAAGCTCAATTTGTCTTAGTATTTTTGCGACGGATTTAGCGTCTAAAGAAGAGTCAAACTGGACAATTAGATTATGAAAATCATCCCCCTCAAAGCCAACAGCTTTTGTTTCATAAAGACTGGATATAATTATGTTTTTAAAGTGTTTTTTTAAAGCATTCAGGCTCGAAGGTACGTGGATTTCCTTTTCAATGTTGCTGCCTATACTAATAAAACCAGTAGTCATAAGTTTATTTAATACCCCGCTCAATAACAATACCTACATCTTTTGCTCGACTTATCGCACCTATTTTATTGAGCGTTATTTTCACCCAGGGAGTATTAAATTCTGTTAATAAAACTTTGGCTATTTCTTCAATTAGCTTTTCTACCAGATAATAATCACTTTGCTCCACAAAAGAAACGATGCGTTCGGAGACGGCCTTATAGTCAAGGGTATGAATAATATCGTCTGTTTCAGCAGCTTTTTTTATATCAAAAGCCATTTCTATATCAAGCACTATAGATTGTTTTGTTTTCCGTTCCCAATCATAAATACCTATGATTGTTGATGCCTCTAATTTACCTAAAAAAATTATATCCATCTGGTTTTCCGGTTAAAATATATTTTTTAAAATGCTAGTATCAGGGAAAAGGTTCTCCTGTACAAGCGTTGATTATGTGAGAATGAAATGATTGAGTGGTTGTTAGTGCCTTTAGCCTATTTAATAGGATCAGTATCTAGTGCTATTATTGTTTGTCAAATAATGGGGCTAGATGACCCTCGAGAACAAGGCTCAGGAAACCCTGGCGCAACCAATGTAATGAGAATTGGTGGTAAAAAAGCGGCTGCTATCACCTTAATAGGCGATGCACTGAAAGGGCTGATTCCCGTGTTACTTTCAAAATCATTAGGAGTTGAATCAATTGTATTGGCACTTGTTGTGCTTGCCGCTTTTTTAGGGCATCTGTATCCCGTTTTTTTTGGTTTTAAAGGGGGGAAAGGCGTTGCTACAACATTAGGTGTAACTTTAGGTGTTAATTTTATATTAGGGATTGTTGTTGCTGGAACCTGGTTTGCCGTTTATAAAACAAGTAAAATTTCATCGTTGTCAGCATTAGTTGCGGCTATTTTAACCCCAGTATATGTTTGGTTAATTACTAGTGACAAATATCTATTGGCAGTATTTGTGTTGATTTCCATTGTCCTATTATGGCGACATAAAAGTAATATTCAAAGGTTAATGAAAGGAGAAGAAAAGTAGAATGGTTTTTGGTGCTTGTGTAAACGAGAGGTGCTAAATATTTTAGTGACTGAATAAAAGTATATATAGGCTATACTACTATGTTAATTACTATTTTCTAGTTTTGTTAATGAATTCAGTTTCTATTTCTATAGTGCTTTACAAGTCAGAAAAAACCGTTTTTATTTCTGTACTAGAAAGCTTAGTTGTAGCGGTTGAAAAAGTAGTAGAAACATATGGTTTTGATGTTCTACTTATTATTCTTGATAATAATAGTGATGTAGGCAAAGAAGACTTTGAGTCATTAGCTCAGGTTAAATGGAAAAGATCTTTACATTTTATCCATTCATCTGAAAATTTAGGCTATGCAAAAGGCCATAACAAAGCAATAAAAGAAAGTCATTGTGAGTATCATTTGATTTTAAATCCAGATGTTTTATTGGACTCAAATGCTTTAGTTTATGCAATAGAATATCTAAAAACACATCCTCAAGCTGTTTTGGTTTCACCTTTTGCTTGTTCGGAAGATGGGGGGCGACAATATCTTTGTAAATCGTACCCCTCAGTTTTTGATTTATTATTACGTGGATTTGCGCCTAAGTGGCTCCAGAATTTTTTTTTGAAACGTTTGGCTAGTTATGAGTTAAAAGGGAAAACTGAAACAGACGAATTTTCAGATGTTCCTATTGCTAGTGGTTGCTTTATGTTCTTGCGTAGACAAAATTTTAATGCGGTCGGTGGCTTTTCAGAAAATTTTTTTCTGTATTTTGAAGACTTTGATTTGTCAATTAAATTAAGAAAAATGGGAAATTTGGTTTATGTTCCCGATGTGAAAATTATACATTTTGGTGGGCAGGCTGCTAAAAAAGGAGCGAATCATATTATGTTGTTTGGGCGATCCATGTGTTCTTTTTTTAATAAGCATGGCTGGTGTTTCTATTAGTCGTAGCACTTTATTTTTTTATGAAATAATTTTATGAATTATCAAAAATTTATTGAAACACTTATTGATCAAAAGGCTTTGCGTGAAAGTGACTTGAAAAAAGTCAATAAAGTTAAGGATCAGATGCAAGAAACTGGACTTCCTTTACTATTAGTCAAGTTGGGTCTGTGTTCAGAAAAAGATGTTGCTGAAGCTTTATCCAAAACAACGGGCTTAGACGTTGTTGGAGTGGATGACTACTCAGATACGCCGTTCTTACCTGATGACGTTTCATTGAGATTTTTGAAGGAGTCTCATGCAATAAGTATTGCAAAGGCAAATAACAAGATTACTGTTGCTGTGATGGATCCTGAAAATACCTTTATAAAACAGTCATTACAAATGATGTGTAATAAAGTAATAGAAATAAAAGTGGGTGTTTTATCTGATATAGATAAAGCGTTAGAGCGTCAGTATGGTGATGGGAAGTCTCAGATGGGGCAGATTACTGATAATTTAGGAGATAGTGAGTCACTGGATGATATTGAACACCTTAAAGATTTGGCTAGTGAAGCTCCTGTTATTCGTATGGTGAATCTTGTTTTTCATCGGGCATTGGACAATAAAGCATCAGATATTCATATTGAACCATTTGAGGATTCTTTAATCATACGTCTACGAATAGATGGTGTGTTGCAAAAAATTGAAGGGCCTCCAGTAAGTGCGACGGCTGCAGTGATTTCTAGAATAAAAATCATGGCTAAACTGAATATTGCTGAAAGACGTTTGCCTCAGGATGGCCGAATAAAAATACAAATGCAAGGCAAGGAGATAGATCTACGTGTTTCTACTACACCTACAATGTATGGTGAAAGTGTAGTCATACGTCTGTTAGATAAAGAAAATATTGTTTTTGAATTTGATTCATTAGGGTTTGAGCCTGAAAATCAGAAGTTATTCCTTGAAGTTCTGTCTAAGCCGCATGGAATTATATTGATTACCGGGCCAACAGGAAGTGGTAAATCGACTACGTTGTATACTGCTCTAACCCATTTAAATACACCTGGGAAAAAGATTATTACCATTGAAGATCCCGTTGAATATCAACTGAATGGGGTTAATCAAATACAAGCAAAACCAAAAATTGGCTTAACATTTAGTAGTGCTTTGCGATCTATTGTCAGACAAGACCCGGATATTATTATGATTGGGGAAATGCGAGATTTAGAAACGGCAAAAATTGCTGTTCAGTCCGCATTAACTGGACATTTGGTATTATCAACTCTCCATACAAACGATGCAGCAGGCGCTCTTGCCAGGTTGTTAGATATGGGGCTTGATGATTATTTATTGACGTCGACTGTAAATGGAGTTTTGGCTCAGCGATTAGTTAGAAAATTATGTATGCATTGTAGGCAAGCTTATCAGCCTTTACCTGAGGTTGTGGAAGAGAAAGGGTTGTCCAGGTTCCAGGTAAATAATAAGTTAACACTCTACCAGGCTGTGGGTTGCAATGAGTGTGGAGATATAGGTTATAGTGGTCGAATGGCAATTATTGAGTTTCTAGTTATGAATGATTCACTGAGAAAAATGGTAATGGAACATAAAGAATCAGGTTTGATTCAAGAACAAGCAGTAAAAGATGGTATGTTAACTCTATATGATGATGGCTTAGCTAAAGCTGCTAAAGGACTTACCACGCTGGATGAAGTTTTGCGTGTAACGACGGAAGGCTAAAGTGACTTTATTTGCCTATAAAGCGGTTAATCAAGAAGGTAATGTAGAAGAAGGTAGCATAGAAGCAAAAGATGAAGCTTCTTTAGTTGCTAAGTTGCAAGATGACGGATTGATTCCTCTAGATATTTCTCAGTCTGGGTTGAAATCAGCTTATTTTTTCTCTTTTAAACAATCTAAGGATAGATTGTCTCAAAAAGAAATTGCCTTGTTTACTAAAGAATTATCTACACTTTTACAAGCTGGGTTACCATTAGATAGATCTTTAGTGGTTTTAATGGACTTGATTGAAGAAGATTCTAAAATTCATTTGTTGATTAAAAATGTTTTACAACAGGTCAAAGGTGGAGCAAATCTTTCAGATGCATTGGAATCAGAATCAACTACATTTTCTCGCTTTTACATTAATATGTTACGGGCTGGTGAAGCAGGGGGAAGTGTTGATGTTGTTCTGGGTCAGTTATCAGAATATTTAGAAAAGTCAAAAGGACTTAAGGATACGGTTACAACAGCTTTAATTTATCCAACTATTTTGGTGGTAATGGCTTTAGGGTCTGTTTTTTTACTCCTTACGTTAGTTGTGCCTCAATTTATGGAAATGTTTGAAAGTGCAGGCAAGGAATTACCAATATCTACACAAATTGTTGTAGGTGCTGCAGAATGGTTACAAAGTTATTGGTGGGCTTTATTAATGACTGTTTGTGTTATATTTTTTGTTTTACGTTATGAATTAAGCATTGGTCCACGAAAAAAACAGTGGGATAAAGTTGCTTTGGGTTTACCTCTGTTTGGGGAAATAAATCGCAACATGAATACTACAAATTTTACTCGTACTTTAGGAACCTTATTGACAAACGGTGTTCCCATATTAACTGCTTTGGGTATTGTTAAAGAAACATTAAGTAATCTTGTTCTGGTCGATGCATTATCTATGGCAGAAGATAATTTGAAGCAAGGTAAAGATATGTCAAGTGCTTTAATAGAATCTGGCGAATTTCCAAAAATGGCAACTCAAATGATAAAAATGGGTGAAGAAACCGGAAAAATGGAAGAAATGTTAGAAAGAACAGCAAATACCTATGATAAACAACTTAAAATGACGATTGAACGTATGTTAGCAATGATGGAACCGATTATTATCGTGGTTATGGGGATGTTGATTGCAGGTATTATAATGTCAATTCTATCTGCAATTTTGAGTGTAAACGATCTGGCCTTTTAATATTTACTATGAAAATGAGAGATAAAATGAAGAAGAGTATCAAGCTACGTGGTTTTACCTTAATTGAGCTACTAGTTGTTTTGGCTATCATAGGGCTTTTAGCTGGATTAGTGGGGCCTCAAGTAATGAAACAATTGGGTGGCGCAAAAACGAAAGCTGCTAAAGTACAAATTGAAGATTTGGCAGGTGCGTTGGATATGTATAAAATGGATGTGGGACGCTATCCTAGTACTGAAGAAGGCTTACAGGCTTTAGTAGAAACTCCGGACAATGCACGTTCCTGGAATGGACCCTATCTACGTAAAAACAAAGTGCCTCAAGATCCTTGGATATACGATTATCACTATACTTCACCAGGTGAACATGGTCGCTTTGATTTATATTCATTAGGGTTCGATAATTCACCGGGTGGTGAGGGTGAAGACCAAGATATTACTAGCTGGGAATAAAATTAAATTTTATGCAGATTGATTGAAAATGCATAGTGGTCTATTGTGAAAATAAAGGGATTTTCTTTAATTGAATTATTACTGGTTATCGTTATCATTGGAATAATGATAACAGTCGTTGCTTCAAATGCAGGCACAGGTAATGAGACGACGGTTTTAAAAAGTGCTTCTAGAGAAATAGCATCCGCAATTAGATATGCTCGTGGCATCGCGATGACCAATAGAAAAGAGAGTGTATTTCAATTTGATTTGGAAGAAAACACTTATCAGATGACGGATAAATCGAAGGTCTATAAATTATCTAAAGATATAGAAGTGACATTAGATGTTGCCCAGTCTCAAATTGAGGATGATGGTACTCAGGGGGCTATTCGATTTTTCCCGGATGGATCTTCAACAGGAGGAAGAATAACCTTGGAAATATCGGAAATTAAACGTCAATTAGATATTAATTGGTTAACTGGGCAAGTGGAAATTAGTGAACAATAAGTCGAATATCCAGCAAGGTGGATTTTCCTTGCTTGAAATATTGATTGCATTTTCAATATTGGCTTTTTCTTTAGGTATTTTGCTTAATATATTTTCTGGTGGTTTAAGAAGAACTCTTGTTGCTGAGGAATATCAACAAGCAATAACTATAGCTCAGTCTATACTTTCAAAAGTAGGAATAGAAGAAGAGTTACAAGAAGGAGAAAAACAGGGGGAAATTCAGGAGAAATATCTGTGGACTCAAAATATACAAGCATTTGAGGATGAAGAGCTTGATCCAGAAACGATGAGTATAATTCCATATCAAGTAACAGTCACTGTGGAATGGCAAGCTGGGACAAACAATAGACAAGTTGAACTAATAACACTCAAATTGTCTGGTAAAAGTGATGAAATCTAAAAGATCTGGATTTACTCTTATCGAAGTACTGATAGGAATGAGTCTATTAGGCTTAATGATGTTATTACTGTTTGCAAGTTTAAGAATTTGTGTTCAAAACTGGAATGCAGGTGAAAAAAAAATAGTACAAGTGAGTCAAAGGGCTATTGTTCAAAATTTTTTTCAAAGCAAACTACATGCAACGTTGCCTCTAAATGCTGATTTTTTTGAAGAACAACAGTTTTCATTTCAAGGTAATGCACAACAATTACAGTTTGTAGCATCCATGCCCGCAAGTGTAGGGAGACTTGGAATACAACTTTTTACACTGAGTTTACAACCAGGAGAAAACAATCAAGGGTCTGAGTTAAAAGTAAATATTAGACCGTTTTTTCCAAAAAGTGAAAGTGAAGAATGGGATGATGAAAGTGTTGTTATTTTAAAACAAATACAAGAACTTCGTTTTTCCTATTTTGGTTCAGATGAGGTAGCTGATGAACCTACGTGGCAAGATGAATGGCTAGATAAACAGGCTTTACCAAAAATGGTCAGTGTAGATATAGAGCTGACAAATGGTGAGGTTTGGCCGCAGGTTGTTACTGCGTTGACAATTGAAGCTTCAGAGGGCGGTGTAGGAGGGGGAAAGAACCCATTTGATATAATCAACGGAAAATTTCCTGATCATGAAAAAAGATAAAGGACTCGCTCTTATTGTCGTGTTATGGGTGATTTCGTTACTGATAATAATGTCTAGCAGTTTCTCTTTAACTATACAAAGAGAATCAGCTATTATTTCAGGTATAAAGGAAAAGGCAGAAGCGACGGCTAATGCAGAGGCCGGTATTTATTATGCGATTGCAAAGTTATTACAGAATGATAAAGACCAGCAATGGAACGCATTTAATAGTTTATATGAAATAAATTTTGTAGGAAAAAGGGTTCGTATTAAAATAGCCGATGAATCAGGAAAAATTGCTATAAATTTTGTAGATAAAGAACAATTATTAAGTTTATTTGGTTCCATTAGTGTCGAGGAATCATTAGCAGAAAGCCTGAGCGATGCAATTATGGATTGGCGAGATATTGATGATATACAAAGTGATAATGGTGCAGAAAAGGAACAATATGAGGAAGCAGGGTTAAAATATGAGCCGCGTAATGAAGCTTTTTCTAATATAGAAGAGATACAAATGGTTTTGGGAATGACTGCTAGAATATATAGACAGATTGAAAATATGATCAGTGTTTATACACAGAACCCAAAAGTTAATTCTACTGCTGCGTCAAGAGAAGTCTTGTTAACATTACCTGATACAGAAAAAGAAATGGTTGATGAATACATACAACAAAGAGTAGATAATGAACGAAACTCAGAAAATGTGAGCCAGCCAGAGTGGTATCAAGGTAGCTCAACAAAAAGTGATACATTTATGATTATTGCAGAAGCAATGATAGATGAAAATATCACACAACAAATAATGGCTGTTGTCAGAAAAGGTAGTTCAAAAGTAAATATGCCGTATACAATTTTAAAATGGTCAAAGGATTATCAACTCCCCTCTCTCTTTTTGTCTGAAAATGATGAATGGGTTATAAATTAACATGATAAATTTAAATAGTGATATTGATATATCGCGTTTTTTTTCTTGGTGGGGACAAGAATTAAGTTTTTTGTTACCTGAAAAAATTAGAGAATCCATTAGTAGTGGAAGGGGGCTTCTAGTTGTTGAGGTTAATATAGAAAAAACCAAGGTGAGCTATGTTAATTCAGACCAAAAAACTGTATTAGGTGAGTATGTTCGTAATGCTTTGGCAAAACAAGAGTTAAAAGAAAAAATTGAAAATAACCCTCAATATAAAGATGCGGACATAGTATTAAGAATTCCTGAAAGTATATCAATTAAAAAGGATTTATTTTTACCTGCCGCAACTGAAAAAAATATACAGAAAGTACTATTGTATGAGATTGATAAATATACGCCTTTTAACAAAGACCAAGTTTATTTCGACACGATTAAATTTGAAAAAGAAAAAAATACTAATCAGATTCATTTACTTTTAGTATTAGTAAAAAAAGTTACATTGGATAGAATGTATGAAAGTTGTGTAAGTTTAGGCTTAACACCTCATTATTCAGACTCAGCTTCACAGCCAGTTATTCCCAATGAGGTTAGTAGCCAATATAATTTATTACCTGATGATTTATGTCAAAAAACAAATAAGTTACCTTTTTATACAATGCTGGGAAGCATGTTGTTAGCGCTTATATTGTTTTTTGTGATGTTATTTTATCCATTATATAAATTAGATAACGGGCTGGATAAGCTTAAGCATCATAAACGATTGGCGGAAAAAGAGGCGTTTGAGATAGAAAGATCTAAAAAAAGAGTAGATTATTTATATCTAGCTACACAAAAAGTTATTGATAAACAAAATGAGCTTCCAGCGATGATTGATGTTATTAATTCAGCAACTAAGGCTTTTAAAGATGACACTTGGGTTTCTCAATTTCGCTACGTAAATAAATCATTACAGCTGACGGGGCAGTCTTCTAGTGCATCAGGATTAATCGAATCTTTAGAGAAAACAAGTATATTTCATAATGCAAAATTTATTTCTCCTGTAACAAAAGATAATAGAACAGGGATGGAAAGATTTAAGATCTCAACTGAAGTCGCAAAAAAACAAAGTAATGCAGAAGCTAAATAAAACACAAGAAAGATGGTTGGCAGTAGGCTTATTGCTGGGCATAATTATAATTTTAAGTGCTACTGTTTTTATACCTTGGTATAACACTTTAAATGAAACTTTAGAGAAAATTGACGATCAGGTATATCAGATTCAGCGATATCAACGAGTGATCGCAAGTCGTGAAGAGGTCTTGAGTGAAGTTGAGCAAGGGCGTAAAAAAATTAATGCATTAGGCTATTTTTATACTCAAGAAACGTATTCACTTGCAGCCGCTGAATTACAAAAAAGAATTAAAGGGATAGCAGAACGTGCAGGTGGGGATATAAGCAGTACTCAAGTATTGCCACATAAAGAGCAGGATGAATTAGTCCGTATTGCTGTTAAAGTTCGTTTAATAGGTGATATGGATATGCTTAGAGTTCTTTTATTCGAAATACAGGCTGAAAAACCACTGATGGGCATAGAAAATATAACTATAATACCAAAACGTGGAAGGCGTAATAGAAAAACAAGGAAAATTGAAGAGACAGGGTTAGTAACGATAACCATGGAGGTCTCTAGCTATATGAGGAAAAAAAGTGATGAATCAGAGTAAAGGGGAGTCTTTGGTCACCTATTTTTTTATCGCTTGTAGTGTGATAACACTTTTTTTGATGATTATTCAGTACGTTATCGGATCAGATTATCGTAAGGAACTCATTGAAAAATTAAGTATTTCGAAAAGTACTGGATTTACAATGCAAGAGATTCCAGACTATCAATTTAGTCAACAATCAATTGGTGATTTTGATGATATTGTTCAGAGGCCCTTATTTTTTAAAGTACGTAAACCAATCACTCCGCAAGCAGAGGATGAAACAACAGAAGTCAGTATAGCGTCAGAAGAGCTGGATTTTATTTTGACGGGTGTTATCAATGTACCCAGTGGTATTTATTGTTTGCTTCAGAACCCAAGAGCAAAAGACAAGAAAGATAAGTTTTTACGTCTAGAACAAGGTGAAGAAGTTGATGGCTGGACTATTAGTGAAATACATCCAGATCGGATTGTAGTCAGTGCAGATGGAAAGAGAGAAGAAATTAAATTGGCAAAGCCACGATTAAGAAAACCAGTGAAAGCCTCTTTAGCAAAAAGAAAAAATCGTAAGCCTAAAATAAGGCCACGGAAAGTAACAAGAAATCCCTTTAAACAATAGAAAAAAGCAATAATGAAATCGTATAAAAATTTCACCAGTCTCCTCGGCTTGATAGTTGTTAGTAGTATTTCATTGACTGCTTGTGAGCCTCTTACTTCAAAATTAGGGCCAAGACTAGGTATGAAAATACCTATTGAAGCAAGGTCAGATAAAGACTATGTTAAGCCAGAAAATGATGGCGAAAAAGAAGAAGAGCCTAAGTTTTCACAATTAGAAAATAAAGACAACTCGAAAACTGAAAAAACAGAGATTAAGGCTCAAAAATTTATTGGTAATGGACGTTTTATATCTCAACCAAAAGATGTTGTTTCTTCTAAATTAGGAAAGGGAGGGAAATATTCCTTAAATTTTGATGCAGCTGATTTGGGAGAAGTCACAAAGATTATTCTTACCGATATGCTTCAAGAAAATTATGTGATGAGTCCAAAAGTAGGCGGAACCGTTACCTTGCAAACGACAGAACCTTTGCATAAAGAAGAGTTGTTACCTACGTTAGAAATGTTATTGCGCATTAATGGTGCAGTATTAATTAAGCGAGGAGGAAGCTACCGTATTGAGGCAGATGGAGATAGCGTACAAATAGCCAATGCTTCAAGTATAAATGGTAAAAACATAAAAGCTGGGTACCAAATAAAAGTGATCCCACTGAAATATGTGGGGGCAGCAGATATGGCGGAAGTTATGACGCCAATAATACCGAATAAAGCGATAGTGAAAGTAGATACTGCACGTAATATACTACTGGTTGCAGGTACGCATGATGAATTAAAAAAGATACTGGGTCTTATAAAAACCTTTGATGTTAATTTTATTGCAGGGATGTCTTTTGGTCTGTTTCCTTTAGAGAATACGGAAGTAACTAATACGCTTGCTGAAATTGAACAAATCTTTAATAAAGGTGAAAAAAATCCTCTTTCTGGGATGATCCGTTTTGTTAGTATAAAACATCTTAATGCTATTTTAGTCATTACCAAGCAAAGAGCCTACCTGAAAGAAGCAGAAAACTGGATTACAAGGTTAGATAAGGCGAATGCAGGGATAGGTGAAGGTGGCGTTATTGTTTATAAAGTACAACATGTTGATGCGGTAGAGCTAGCCTCTACACTCTCTCAGGTGGTTAGTGGGATAGCAAGCTCTTCAAATAAACCTGCATCCGTTGCGCCAGGGCAAAAACTTGGATCACTTTCTAATAAAAGCCGAGATAAATCTAGAAATAGGAATAGTTCTAGAGTTTCAAGAAACTCAAGGAATTCTAGAAACTCAAAAAGTTCTGGTCAAGGTGTTTCTGCATTAGAAGGTGTTAATATTATTGCAGATGAATCGAATAATGCCTTAGTGATTACAGCACAGCCTCAACAGTATCGAATGCTGAAAAAAATAATTAAGCAATTGGATGTTATGCCTCTTCAAGTGCTGATTGATGCAATGATTGTTTCTGTAACACTTACGGATGAGTTGCGGCATGGAGTTCAATGGAGGTTTAAAAATGGATTCGGTGGTGGTTTTGATGGAATAGGGAATAGTAGTGCAGAAGGAACCAACCTGTTCACTCAGGCTGCTGCGAATTTTGTTACCCAAGGCTTTACTTATGGCTTGGTGGGTAGTGATGTAGGAGTTAATGTCGCATTAGATGCTTTTGCAAAAGATGACAAAATTGATGTGTTATCTACACCCTCTGTTATGGTGTTAAATAATCATGAAGCAAATATTATAGTGGGAAATGAAATCCCGGTTAGAACGGGAGAATTTACTAACACAAGTGGGGGGACAAATAATAGCCTAACAAATTCCTCTATTTCAATGGTTGAAACAGGGGTTAGCTTAAATGTAAAGCCTAGAGTCAATGCGAATGGTGTTGTAATTTTAGAAATTGAACAGAAAGTTAATAATGCTTTGCCACCTGATCAAAAAATTTCGGGCTCAGGTATTGATTCGCCGACTATTTTAAAAAGAGAAATAACCAGTAGTGTTGCTGTTGTTGATGGTGAAAGTGTCGTTTTAGGTGGATTAATATCTGAAACTCATAAATTTAATAATTCTGGGATACCATTTTTAAAAGATATTCCTTATTTAGGCTGGCTGTTTGGTTCACAAAGTAAAAACGTTGAAAAAAATGAGTTAATTGTAATTATTACGCCTCGCGTTGTAGAAAATAAATTTGATGCAAGAAAAGTAACTGATGAGTTTAAAAGAAAACTTTCAGGCATTTTTTATGATGAGGATGGGCATAAAGCTGAATGGAACGAAATAAACAGAGATTATTCTGGTCGAGAAATAGAAGAAGGTAAGGGTGGCATTCGTAATTTAAATGAAAATTATGACCGTCCCGCAAAAGAAAGAATGGAAAAAAGACCGAAAACTATTTATCCTTAAGGTTTATTCATCAATAGATGCGATTATAAAAAAGTGAAATATTTGTAGGTTGGGCTGCCGTTTCTTTGGCAACCCAACAAACGGTATGCTAAAAATGTTAGGTTAACGATAGAGCTGTTAGCCTAACCTACGTGATAGGTGATGAGTTGCTTCTTAAAGAAAAAAGATAAATACTTTAGCTTTACTTCACTTTTAATCACACCCCTGGGAACCAGTAAATAATAAATTCAAAAAAATGT
>CAZZIX010000021.1:0-19308 GCA_964654345.1 uncultured Methylomarinum sp. | reverse complement strand
ATTAGCGAAATTATTTTTTTGATTAGCCGAAAATATTAGCTACTTCATTATAATTCAGCCAATAATGGCTAAAGGGCACCTCTATTAATTGATGAATGGAATATTGAGCAGATTGACTGTGCCCACAGCCATGAGTCCCACTAGCATGTCAACGAAACAACCCATTCTTGCCTTGTTCCAATGAAAGTGCTCGTTTAATATAGTGGTTAGTTCGTTGATTTTTAATTGACCTTCAGTTCATGTTCGCTAAAACAATAACAGGGTATTTAATTATATTTCAAATTTTTTCATCATATTCAGAACAGTTATTTAAAAAATACATACAATATATGGATCAATTACAGCGTGCAGGTGAACAATTAATGACAAATCATCAAAATGGTAAATCGATAGCCTTACTTTGGGATAATTATGAATTTAAAACAAGACTGACTGATTTTGATTTTGATAAAAATACCTTAAAGCATGCTAAATAGTAAAAGAATGATTTTTACAAAATGCTTTATAACACTGCTTTTGTTGATAAGCAGTACCGCACGAGCTTATGCTCTTGATATTTCAGGTTATGCAGGAATGGAAAATTTGGGATTTTTTCATAACCCTATAGACAGCCAACAACATAACTATTACTTATCCGGCAGCTTAGAACCTGAAATTTACCATGAATGGGACAATGGATTGCAGAGCATAGCCTTTGTGCCTTTTTATCGCCTGTCACAACATGATAGTCGGCGAACTCATTTTGATATACGCGAGTTAACCTGGTTAAAAGTAGCGGATGAATGGGAGCTAAGGGTCGGAATTAGAAAAGAATTTTGGGGCGTAACGGAATCTCAGCATTTGGTTGATATTATTAATCAAACGGACCTAGTTGAAAACTCTGATACAGAAGATAAACTGGGCCAGCCGATGATTAATCTAGCCTTGATTAGAGATTGGGGGACTATAGATTTATATTTATTGACGGGCTTTAGAGAAAGAACATTTTCTGGAAATGAAGGGCGATTTCGCACAATCCCTGAAATAGATACAGGCGAAGAGCGCTATGAAAAGCATGGCATAGAAAAACAGTTGGCTTATGCAATCCGCTGGTCACACTCTATAGGTGATTGGGATTTAGGCTTTTCTCATTTTTATGGAACTAGTCGAGACCCCTCCTTTCTAATAGAAACAGATAATAGAGGCACCCAGTTAATTCCTTATTATGAAATGATCCACCAAACGGCTGTTGATATTCAAATGACTAAAGATAGCTGGTTATGGAAGTTGGAGTCTATTGTACGATCAGGACAAGGAAAAACATATTATGCAGGCACAGGGGGATTTGAATATACGTTTTATAGTATTTTTGAATCAGCGGTAGACGTAGGTGTAGTCGCTGAATATTTATATGACAGCCGCGGTGGGCATGCCCCAGTAATTTTTCAGGATGATTTTTTAGCTGCCATAAGACTTGCATTTAACGATGTACAAAGTACAGAAATTTTAGCCGGTATTATTTTAGATAGAACGAGTAATACTAAGTTTTATAATGTAGAAGCAAGTAGACGTTTTGGTGATAATTGGAAGGCTGAACTGGAAATTCGTTTTTTTAGCTCTGCACCAGAAAATGACCCTGCCTACATACTTAGAGATGATGATCATTTGCGCTTTGAGCTTAGGTATTATTTTTAATTGGGTTGTGTATGTTGACGTATAAATATTATCTAATTAAACTGGTCTGTTCAGCAGTAAAGTTCCACAAAAGAGCTTAACTTGATAATATTTTACGCTAAGAATTTTAATTACAAAATGGCTTTTATTCCTATTCGCACTAAAAACAACAGCTTGTCATCAAAAGTTGTAATAGCTAGCCTATTCTTGCTCTTTATTAATCTATCATCTTGTTCCCAAATAAGACCAATAAACACTCAGCACAATTTTGCCGACACTGGTTTACAAACCATTGATACCCTAGACGTTTATGCAGAAGGCAATACTATTCACGCACTTTTATCGGGTGTGGATAACAAATCTCAAACCCCTGCTTTACGGTACATCAGCTCTTTAGATGCTGGAAAAACATGGTCTTTACCTGTAACCGTCAATAGAAATCTAGCGAAAGTTAAACAATCAAAAAGAGGAAATGATTTTCAAATAGCGGCACATGGCGATAAAATTATGGCTATTTGGCAAACTCAGGGTGGAGAACCTTGGTCAGGCATACTCTCAGCAGCACTTTCATTAGATAAAGGAAAAACCTGGAATAAAGTGCCTAGTCCCGTTGATAATAAATATTCAAAAATTAACCAGGGATATTACGATATTACTGCTGATTTACACGGCACATTCCATATCACCTGGCTAGATGACCGAGAAGAAGTTGGAGACAGCCAAGGGTTACGATATGCCAGTTTTCAACATTTAAACAAAGATTCTAACTGGGCTTATCACAATGATTTAGAAGCAACATCCTGCACTTGTTGCTGGAGTAACATTACCGCGGATAAAAAAGGCAATATTCACGTGCTTTTTAGAGACGATAATCCTCGTGATATGATGCTAATCTCATCTTTTGATGCTGGAAAATCCTGGAAAAACGCTGACCCAGTTTGGGCTTTTGGCTGGAATTTTGTTGGCTGTCCTCACCAAGGTGGTGGAATTGCAACCACACAAAACAATGACGAGACAATATTACATAGTGTAGTCTGGAACGGCAACGAAAGTAACCGTGGTTTATATTACCACCAATCAAAATCAAATAATGAAACCACCTCACCAATCGTATCATTAGGCGATGAGACTAGTGCTTCTGGTGATATTGCTGTTATAGATAATAATCAGATTGGCGTCGTATACACCACAAGTACAACTGAAAATACATTAGTAATGGCAAAATTATCCCAGGATGGTGGAAAATCCTGGCAAAAAGAACAACGTTTAACTGATGAAGGAGCAGAGCCAGCACACCCAAGAATCGTAGGGACGACAGATGGGTTTCGCTTTTTCTGGACAGAATGGCTAGAAAACGGAAATGCCATACTAGTCATGTCCGAGCTTAAGAATTAAGAATACCGTTTTAACTAAAGATTTATTTAAGATTATGAAGAAGATATTAATTTTGTTATTAACTGCTGGATTAACATGGAGTCAATGGGTTTCAGCTCATGCCATTATGGTCAAATCATCACCCGCTAAAGATGAATCAACCAATAAAATACCTACTCGTGTGGATGTTTGGTTTGATGCTGGTGTTGGCCCCAAATACACATCTTTAGCTGTAGTTAATACAAAAGGAGAACGTGTAGACAATGGTGACGGAGAACTTGAGTCAAGGGACAAATCTCACCTTAGTGCTACACTCAAGCCCTTAACACCAGGTCGGTATGGGGTTAGGTACCGCGTTCAATCTGAGGACGGACATATTGTTACTGGAAAATTCTTTTTCGAAATCACCGAATAAACTTTAGGTCATCTCTATTCATTAATTAATAGAGGTGCCCTTTAATCATTTCTTCTATTTATAGACCCACAGGGGGCATTGTGAAAAAACCATTAATTCATTGGTTACTATTATTTTTTTTATTTATCAGTTTCCAAAAAATTGGACTAGCTCAATCCCCATCTCTATCAGATCCAACAAAATCCTTAGCCTGCCTGATCACAACAGATTTTTATATTGTTCATCTCACCGCCTATCAGCCACCAAAAAAAGACTCTAAATCAAAAAAAAGGCATACTTTCGAACCCTTTTGTCAAGAGCTCCCAGAACATGGCTCTAGCTTTTTAGCCATTGACTTTATTGATCGTGATTTGCGCCAGATGCCCATTGGAATGAGCGTGATTGAATTAAAGGAAAATCCGGAAGGGGGCGAAATGATTGATGGCAAAGTTCTTGCGGAAATGCCAGCCCAGACATATAAAACGGGCGTTTCACAAATCCAGGTGGATTTTCCAAAACCTGGTCATTATGCTTTAATCGCAACGGTTGGCGACGATATGTTTGCAGATAAAATTCGGATTCCTTTACGAGTAGGCATAGGTTCTGAATTTAAATGGGAATCTCTACTCCCTTATTTATACCTAGCTATTCTTCTGTTGTTCTCTTATGGTATCTATCGTTTTTTTATTTACCGTTTTAACAAAAAAAACTCATTAAAATTCTAACTACTCACTCATTTAAGCATGTTCCTAAAAAGCACAGAACTAAACGTGCGCAGCCTTGTTCAAAATAAATTTTTGTTTATAATATTACTTTTTTTAGTGACATCTAAATTTGCTATTGCAGACTGGAATTCAGGTGTAACTATAGAAGATGTATCAACCCGAATTGCTGTTAACGTGCTTGATGATGGAGTTCAAGTTACCATTGATCTTGAAGCTAAAGCAGTTAAACAACTTAAAAAAAGTGAGTCTCAGCAGCAGCCTATTACTGTTGATGATTTTTCACTAACTGTAATTAAAATTAATGCAAAACAGCAACTCACTCCCAGTATAAAAAAATCACCTAATAAAAATAATAAAGCAACCGCTTCTGGTTCAATTATCAGTGTTTTTTATCCATTTTCCAACGAAATTAAACCTGAACAAATTAAGATTAACCCTGCTTTTAACTTGATAAAACAAGCTGGAGATAACTACATAATCACCGTCTCTCATCACGGCTTGCCTGTCATTGATCATGGTGTATTGACTAATGCTGAAACACTTAGTCTCAATTGGCAAGACCCTTGGTATAGCCATTTCCTTAATCCTAAACTAAAACGAGACCATAACGACCTTGTGATGGCCTTTCTATATATTGAGCCACGACGAATTAAAAGTGAATTTGTTATTAGAATAAAAGAAATGGCAGACTGGGCTAATCTTGAGTTACGCGATGATATGATGATTTATCCTGATGAATTTGCATCGATCAAACAAAAAGTTGGTGAATTTTTACTGGCACAAAACAAATTAACTGCCGATACAAATATACTCCCTCCAACTTTAGAGCGTGTTGACTATATCCGTATGGGAGCAGCAGATATTCAGGCTTATGAGCCACAACAAGCCCAACGACAGGTGGCAACGTTGATTGGCGTCAGTCTGACCCACCAAACCAAAGCTTTACCAACGAAAGTGGAATGGCAATGGAAACTTTTTAACAAAAAAATTCAACAGGTTGCCATCAGAGCATACGATCCCGCTGGTTTATTTGATAGTTATGTCACTCCAGATTACCCTGTCTTCGAGTGGGAAAACATGCTTGCAGATATAGATCTAACGGAGTTATCTGGCAGCCCAAAAACCACTCCAGTTCCTGTTGAAGAAACTAACAATACATCACAGTATTATTGGTTATCAGGTATTATTGGCTTTCTACTTATATCCCTTATCGGGTGTCATTATATTAACCCTCGATTTAAATTTTTTATACAACTATTCATTGTATTCGTCACTCTAGCTGCATCCTACTCTCTTATAAAAACAGGCAAACTTAACTTAGCAATGAATAGTGTCAGTCTTAATGATGAGAAAGCAAAGCCAGTGTTGAATCAGTTATTATGGAATGTTTATCAGGCTTTTGAATCCACTCAGGAAGAAGTTGCCTACGACCAATTGGCCGATAGTGTAAGTGGAGATTTACGTGAAACGCTTTACCTACAAAACCGCCAATCATTTTTAGCTCAAGATGGTGCATGGTCAAAAGTTAAAAGTATTGAAATACAAAATTTAAGTAACCAATCTTCTTCATTGGATGATGGCTATTTATTTGATTGTGAATGGCTTGTTGTGGGTGAGGTTATTCACTGGGGACATCAACATCGTCGTGAAAATCTTTATCGAGCCAATATTAAAATATCACCACAAGAGGGTCACTGGAAAATTTTCCAGTTAGAATCAATCGGACAACAACGAGTAGATGGAACTGAATCCTAAGGAACGTGCACGGAATAACTATATTTCACACTATAACAGATGCGAATTTTAATTATTGAAGATGAGAAAAAAACCTCTGCTTTTTTATCCAAAGGATTAAAAGAAAATGGTTTTACTGTTGATATTGCAGATAATGGTATAGATGGATTAAATTCCCTGCAAGAGGTAGTCTATGACTTGGCTATTCTAGATGTGATGATGCCACAAATGGATGGCTGGTCAGTTTTATCCTCACTCAGAAGTAAAGATATTCAAACTCGTATTTTATTATTAACCGCTAAAGACTCAGTAGAAGATAAAGTCAAAGGGTTAAAACTAGGTGCAGATGATTATTTAGTCAAACCTTTCGCTTTTTCCGAATTATTGGCAAGAATTCAGACGCTTTTACGTCGAGGTGCTGCAACTGACATTGAAAAAATAAAATGTGCTGATTTGGAAATAGATGCAATCAAACACCGTGTCACACGCAATAATACTCGAATTGATCTAAGTCCAAAAGAATTTCAGCTATTATTATTGATGGCTCGTCACCCTGGAGAAGTATTCTCTCGGACGGTTATCGCTGAACGGGTTTGGGACATTAATTTTAATAGTGATACCAATGTTGTTGATGTGGCAATAAGGCGATTACGCAACAAAGTTGATAATCCGTTCGAAAACAAGCTGATTCATACTATCCGCGGTGTAGGCTATACCTTTGAGCAACGAGACTAAGCCAGGTTCTGCTCAATCGCTAGCGGGTAAGTTAGCCATTCTGTACGCCATTACCACCTTTAGTGTTCTATTAATTGCTTCTGCTTTTCTCTACTGGTCTGTTCTAGATCATCTTCATCGAGAACACCACAATTTACTCTCTGCAAAAATTTCCGACCTAAGAACCTATTTCAAGACCTCAGACGTGTTTAACGAAACATTGAGTGACCTGATGGATGTTGAACACCATCACTCCCAAATGCCTCACTCATCAGCCATTCATCCAAGTATTCCTCACCATGTCTATGTTCGTATTCTTGACGAACAAGGCCATTTACTGGTGGAATCAGCCGCCATGTTGCCATTACCCCCTCCGCTTAAATTTCCCGTTATAGATCAACAAAATCTGGATGTTATCGAAATTATCAAAGCAAAATCAAATGATAATCAATTATATCTTTTAGGAAGTGCTTGGGTAACTACACAAAACGCAGATCAATCACACAACTTACTTTTACAAGTTATATTGGAGTTGGCTCAGGATGAAACCTTACTCACTGAATACCAGCAGACACTTGCTGGAGTACTTCTATTTGGCGCATTGGCTTCAGGACTTGCCGGATTCTGGGTAACGCGCCGTGGGTTACGTCCTTTGCGTAAAATCACTGAAACCATCCAAAATATAAATGCACATCAATTAAATGAACGGGTTGACTCAGAAAAATGGCCAAGAGAAATAGCATTATTGGCCAAAGCCTTTGATGAAATGCTGGGTCGTCTTGATCACTCTTTTGGCCAACTTTCTCAATTTTCTGCCGATTTAGCACATGAACTAAGAACACCTATCAATAATTTAATGGGTGAGTCAGAAGTCGCTTTATCCCACAATCGAGATACGGAGGAATATTGCACCATTCTAGAATCAAATATGGAAGAGTATTCACGAATTGCCAGAATGATTGATGAGCTTCTCTTTTTAGCAAGAGCCGAAAACCCAAAAACAGAAATTAACTGTGTTAATTTAAAGCTTGAAAATGAATTTCAAGCAATCAGAGATTTTTATGAAGGTTTGGCTTCTGACCAGCAAGTAGAAATTGTATGTGAGGCGAACCAAACAGAAGTATATGCAGACCCTGGTTTATTACGGCGGATTCTTAGCAACTTGATTGCAAACGCATTACGTTATACAAATCCCCAAGGCGCGATCACTCTATCAGCAGTATATTCACCTCATCATACTGTCATAATCACTATTAGTGATACTGGAAAGGGCATTGACCCAAAACTCTTACCCCACATTTTTGACCGATTTTTTAGAGCAGATAAATCACGCCACAGGGATAACCAAGGTTCAGGTCTTGGATTAGCTATCGTAAAATCTATTATGGAACTGCATAATGGTGATATTTCAATATCCAGCAAATTACAACAGGGAACTACAGTGCAATTAAACTTTCCTAAGACCCAAGCTGGAAAATCATAACCTCTATTTTTTACCAAATAAATCAGGAGCTTTTTGTTTAGTTTTATCTTTTAGGCAAAAATAAGCAGCTTCATCAAAACTCATTTTTAAAGACTGAGTATTTTTTTGTTCAACTAAAAATTTCTTTGCTTCAACCGCAGTCAAATTTTTCATTATTCTTGTTGCAATACATAAGCATGGTTTTTCAAAGCGTTTTTTGTCTATGTCTTTGTTGACTGAATTTTTGGTTTCTCGTGCGACACATTGTTCTGCAAACTTATGTTCAAATTTATGTTTTTCTAAGTCGCTGACTTCTGATCCATGGGTATGATCAAAATAATTGTGCTCGGTTTTCGGTTCGTCATCCGAACAAGCTGTTAAGGTAACAGAAAGAACAAGACTAGCCAGTAAAGATAAATTAAAACTATTGGGTTTGAAAGGCATTTTCATAAATAAAATTCAATCGATAGATGAGCTATAAAAATTATCAGCAGACTTTATCATTTAATAGACTTTTTTTCCAATTAAAGGCAATATATATATATTAATAAATAAAACAGTTTTTTAAGTTTAAAGTTACTTAGAAGTGAGGATTCTAAAACTCCTTACTAAAAGTTTTGGAACAGTTAAATAATATAAGGAAAAAAAATGAAAACACCTGTTGATATTACTGTTACAGGCGCAGCTGGACAAATTAGCTACTCTTTACTTTTTCGGTTGGCTGCTGGTGATTTATTAGGGCCTGATCAACCGATAATCTTACATTTACTAGAAATAAAGCCTGCTTTGGAAGCATTGAATGGTGTGGTAATGGAATTAAACGATTGTGCTTATCCACTATTGCACGAAATTGTTGTTACCGACAATCCTGAAAAAGCGTTTGAAAATGCAGATTATGCTTTTTTGGTAGGAGCTAGGCCAAGAGGCCCTGGTATGGAGCGAAAAGATTTATTACTCTGCAATGCTGAAATATTTTCAGTTCAAGGTAAAGCATTAAATAAAGTGGCTCATAAGAATGTCAAAGTGCTTGTAACAGGAAACCCTGCCAATACCAATGCATTGATTGCAATGAAAAATGCACCAAATCTTGATCCTGCTTGTTTTTCTGCGATGACTCGGCTGGATCATAATCGTTCAATTACACAATTAGCTGAAAAAGCAAATGCCATCTCTGGTGATGTTAAAAAAGTGATTGTCTGGGGTAATCATTCATCAACACAGTATCCTGATTTACATCATGCAACAGTTATGGGTAATGATGCCTTGTCTATTGTTGGAGAAGAATGGTTTAAAAATGAGTTTATTCCAACCGTTCAACAGCGAGGTGGAGCCATTATTAAAGCTAGAGGTCAGTCTAGTGCAGCATCAGCTGCTAATGCTGCACTAGACCATATGCGGACATGGGTTATTGGGACTCAAGAGGACGATTGGGTGAGTATGGGAATTTGCTCTGACGGGAGCTATGGAATTGAAAAAGGGTTAATTTACTCTTACCCTGTCACGGTAACAAATGGAAAGATATCTATTGTTCAAGGATTAGAAATTAATGATTTTAGTAGAAATAAAATGGATATCACCGAACAGGAGTTAAAAGAAGAAAGCGATGCTATTAAGCATTTATTTTGATAGTTAAACTTACTAATTACTGTACTAGGGTTAAGCATGTATTAGTTATCAGATGAATTAATGCTCACCTATCTTTAAACTTAATGGTAATCAAACATGACAAAATTGTAATAATTTTGTCATGTTTCTGTTGTATCGTGTTTGTTACTATCCGACTAACAGTAATAGCCACAGAGTCACACCAATGAAAGTTAGTCAATTTTTTTACACCTGCCAGATTACCTTTGCAACTTATTTCTTGATCATTTTTTTTCTAGCTTTCCAATATACGCACACACTCAAGATGAAGCTGATACTGTTTCAGATTTAGGGGTTTTAGTCATCACTGGACGTGCATCAGATTTGTTAGGACAGACCGATACAGCCTCTGCTGGGATTATAGGGCAGTCAGAATTTGAGTTTCGCCCCTTATCTCGTCCTGGTGAACTGGTTGAGGTTGTACCTGGTATGATGGCAACCCAACATAGTGGAAGCGGGAAGGCGAATCAATTTTTTTTACGTGGGTTTAATCTAGATCATGGAACTGATTTTTCAGGAATGGTTGATGGTGCCCCTCTTAATCTACCAACACATGGACACGGTCAAGGATATTTAGATCTAAACAGTATTATCCCTGAATTAGTCGATCAAATTGAATTTGGAAAAGGTCCTTATCATGCAGAAATGGGAGATTTTTCATCTGCTGGTTATGTTAACTTCCATACCAAACATTATATGGAAAAAGGACTAGCAAAAATTGGCTTTGGAGAAGATGGTTATTATCGAGGCGTGTTGGCTGATTCTTATAAAGTAGGGTCAGGTGATTTATTATTTGGAGCAGAAGTCAATTTTTATCAAGGTCCTTGGGAAAGAGATGAAAACGTTAATAAATTTAATGGCTTGCTACGCTACACTGTCGATGATGGCTATAAGGGCTATTCATTAGTCGGTACAGCTTACCATAATAACTGGGATTCTACTGAACAGATTCCAAAACGCGCAGTTGATCAACAAAATTTATCTGAATTAGGCACAATTGACGATACAGCGGGTGGTGATATGGAACGTTACAGTTTATCAGGGAACTGGTGGCGTGAATCTGAATATGGAGAAACCGAGTTATCAGCCTATGGGGTCTATTCTAATTTTAACTTGTACTCCAACTTCACTTATTTCCTTAATGATCCAGTTAATGGGGACCAAATCACTCAGAGAGATCGTCGTTATACCTTTGGGGGGAAAGCTAAACATACAAAATATAACGAATGGTTTGGCTTTGATATTAAAAATATCATCGGCTTGCAAGTTAGGCATGATTATATTCCCAATGTAGCTTTATATAAAAGCCAAAACCGAACAATTCTCAGAACTGTCTCAGAGCATAAGATCAATCAAACCAGCATTGGTTTGTATGGAGAAAATGAAATCCAATGGATGGAAAAATTCAAATCCATTCTAGGACTTCGGGGCGATTTTTATATTTATGACGTAGAAAGTAGGCTCATGTCAGTCAATTCTGGAGAGACTAACGATGCACAATTCAGCCCCAAGCTAAGTTTTGTTTTAGGCCCTTGGTACGATACAGAATATTATCTCAACCTTGGATATGGCTTCCATAGTAATGATGCCAGAGGAACTACTATCAACTTTGACCCAGAATCGGGTAACCCAGTTAAGCCTGCTGACCCTTTAGTTTCAAGTCGAGGTGCAGAAATAGGCATGCGAACTCAATACATACCCGGTTTAGTTTCGACCTTATCACTTTGGTGGTTAGAACTAGATTCAGAATTAGTCTTTGTTGGAGATGGGGGTGGAACCGAGTCTTCAGGAAAAAGTCAACGCTATGGCCTAGAGTTGACAAATTATTACAAGCCATTCGATTGGTTAACACTGGATTTTGATGTGGCACTTACCCAATCCGAATTTACCGGTGTACCCGCTAACCAAAAAGAAGTTCCTAATTCTGTTGGCACAACACTTTCTGGTGGAGCCACAATTGATTTGCCAAATGGTCTATTTGGCAGTTTACGAGTCAGACATTTTGATGATATACCCTTAACTGAAGATGGCAGCATTTTTGCCGATTCAACCACAGTTGTCAATTTAGGAACTGGGTACAGGTATAAAGACTTCCGCCTTGAGTTAAATGTATTAAACCTTTTCGATTCAGGTGATAGTGATATTACCTATTATTATGAATCTCGCCTAGCTGGAGAAACTACTGGAATTCATGATATTCACTTTCACCCAGTGGAACCGCGTACTATCAGAGTTCAAGCAAGTATGCAGTTTTAAAAAAAAATCTATAATACCTCACTAACCCCCTTATTTAGCTCTATAAAGTATGATTCAATTGAAAAATCTGACTAAAACATTCGACATTTATTAAAAATAACACTATCAACAACTTTTTTACTCCGTTTCAACTTTTAAAATTGTCAATCTGTCTGCTATTAAGCTACTAGAAAAATCAAGTGTCACATAGTTTGTTCCAACCCACCGTTGAAAGATCAGTTGTGCTTTTTCTTCTCCACCTATTGTTTCTAATTGTCCAGATCCGTTGATATTAATTTCTTTAATAACAACCTCCACGGTATATTTCTTATCAAAAAAACTACCTCTCTCAGAGGCTTTATAATATATTTTTAGTTTATCCCCAACCTTAAGAACTTGCTCCGTTGATCCACCAAAAACTCCTTCACCAGAACTTACCCTACCAGTATATTGATCAATCGGTTTATATGGCACCAGAAACATACTATCCCAGGCAAAGGGAATACAGTGAACCGGACGTGCATCTTTATAAAAATGCACAACATAGCGTTCTTTATGTAGCCTTTTTATTTTACCTTTTGTAAAAAAACCATGGCAATTTGCTAATACATCAGACCCGACTGGAAAATGGTCTGCCTGGACTACAGTTGATAATAAGAAAAAAATAAAACTGAATACAATTTTTTTTCGTATCTTCATAACCCTCTCCTCTCTATTTAGAACAAAATTCTCTCGAATTTCAGGAATGGGAAATAAATAAAGTTATTTCCCATTCCTTAGCAAATAACAATCAAAGAATTGGCTTGCTATTATTTATAATAATTTTTAATCTTTCTACATTACCTTTCATTACACTAAGAAAATCACCCTTTTCAGGAACATTAGAACTTGGGGTAAAGACTAGACTCTGTAAACCTAAAGCCTCCAGCTTTACAACTGTTTCTTTTGCTGGATTACCTTCCCATAACATCCATTTCGCAGGGTGAGCTTTAAGTAATTGTTTTAACGCTTTCCATTGCTCTTCACTGGGTGATTCTTCCGGCTCCCAATGTACGCTTTGCAGATTCAATTGGTAGCGCTTTTTTAAATATTGATAAACTGGATGAGAACCAATCAAAGCTACCCCATTTAATACGCTGCCTATTTGAGTTAATTCTGTATCAAAAGCGAGCAAGGATTCTTGTAGAGGTATAAAGTTTTTTACAAATGTTTCTTTAAATTTAGGTGTTTTTTTAGATAAAGCATTAAAAGTAGCTTCTGCTTGCTCCGCTGCAAATGAAAAATCTAGCCATATTGTAAATGCGGTTCCTGTATGTGAATGTTCCCCCCCTGTACCATGATTATGTTTCATTGCTGATTCAATGGGAATATATTGATCACGAAATTGAGTTGATGTGTTAACTAATTTAGATAAAGGTAAGGATACTTTAGGTAACCATTTTGCATAATTTGCGCCATTCAGAAGAATCATATCGGCCTTTTGCAAATTTATAACATCTTCAGCATTTGGAGACCAAAATGCTGGATCAATATCTGCAGGCATTGGTAAGCTTACTTTTGCATGTTTTCCGGCAATAATTTCAGCAAAAAATTTAAGAGGATAATTAACTGTGGAAACATTTAACACCCCCTCTTCAGCCTTGCTATTAACTGGAACAAATAACACAGCAAAAACCAAGAATATTGCACGTAAAGGGTAAGATATTGATTTAATCATTGTGCTTAATTTTCATGAAATGAATAATGTATGGACAATTCTGTCCTGATAATGTTGCAATATTAGAAGTGATAGAAAACATAATACCCCACTAGCAAGAATTATGATCAATATTTCAGCAAAAATTAACTGAAACACTGTGGCTCTATTACATCCTAAATGAAAAATAGTATTTATCTCTTTTTGTCGCAGACGAAAAGATAAACTAAAAACCAAAAACACAGCTAATATCATAGCGATAGCGACTATCAAAACAACCGCATCAATAAAGTCTTTTATTCGAAATATATTCCCCAATAAATCTTCAATGACCTTTTTAGGCCTGACTATTTGTTGATCCTGTTGTTCTGATAAATACCGTCCTCTCATGATTGTAGCTGACTTCTCATCATGAGGTACAGCAATAATAGCAGTTAGTGGATAGATAGAGGGGTCACCATGAAAATGAAAAGACTCAAGATTATCTACATTAATCTCTGTATATTGCTTGATTTTTGAAGACGCAGTAACAAGATTTTTAGTTTGGCTTAAGACAACACTAGAATCTTCTATTTTTTTTACATCTTGATGCCCATGACCAAGTCCTTGTATAACCCAGGCTGTTTTCAAATCGACAAAAACAGCTTTATCATCAGTAGAATTAGTTTTATCTAAAATTCCACTGATGATCATTTTTAGTGGGTACACACCGGCTAAATCAAATAAATTCTCCGGAGAAGATAATAGATTATCGCCTATTTTTAAATTTAAGTGAGTTGCTAAATCTGCCCCAATCACACATTCACCTAACATTGCAAAGGCTCTACCCCACTCTATTTTATATTTTCGAAATTCAAAATAGTCTAAAGATGTTCCAATAATTGGGTATTCTCTTGCTTGAAATCGTATGTATAAAGGTATTGGCAAACCTAACCCTGAATCTATAATTGTTTCAACCGATTTCATGCTGATAAAGTCGGGCTTCTCCTTTGAAAAGTACAAAGAGTTCATCACTAAATCTAATGAATTCCCTTTTGCACCAACAAGTAAAGGCGTAGTCGTGGCTCTGGACATCAACTGATGCTCACTTTCATTGAGCAATGATTTTAATGCAAAAGGAAGAAAAGTAACCAGACTTATACAAGTAATAAGTGTGATTGTTTTTTTTCGGTTAAAAACAATGTATCTCCAAGCAAGATATAGGCTATCCATCATGCAACATCTTGAAGACAGTAGTCTTTAAAATCAATAACTCGATCAAAACGATTTAATAATTCATGATCATGTGTCACCGCAATTAACGTTGCCTTACTCTTATCAGCACTACGAAATAGCACATCAAGAATTTTAGTTTTATTTTTTGGATCTAGATTTCCAGTTGCTTCATCAGCAAGAATTAACTTTGGTTTTGGTAACATGGCTCTACAAATGGCTACTCGCTGTTTTTCACCCTGTGACAGGGTATGAGTAAAACGTCTCATTTTACCCTGAATCCCCATTTCTTGTGCAAGACTATTTGCTCTTGACCTAACTTCTGCATCAAGTTTTAAAGCTCTCGTAATCCGATAGGGATGAAAAATATTATCTTGTGTATCAAGGTAATCAAGCAACTCAAAATCTTGAAAAATAAAACCAATGTTTGCAATTCGATAATCTCTCCTATCAGAGTCTGAAAATTGATTAATGACAACATTATCAATTGAAACTTTACCTTTTTGAGGAAGAAGAATGCCTGAAATAAGTTTCAATAATGAAGTTTTTCCTGAACCACTCGGGCCAATAATAGCTATTTTTTCTGCCTCGTTTATGATGAGCTGGGGTATAGAAAGCTGGAAACCATCGTCACTGTACGAAAACTCCAATGAATTTATATTAATCAACAAGATACCTCAATTTACAACAGGGATTTTTTAAAAAAATTTAAACCATAATAGAATTATACCAAAAGCATTTCATTAATATAATCATTGTAACAATCTCACTTTTAACTTGACTTTAGCCCCGTCTAAAGTAACATATAACGTTCGAATGCCAGAGACATGGCAGTTTATTTATTCACAACAAAAAAAGGTAGGATACTCATATGGGAGCGATCTTAGACGTAGTAGAGATGTTAAAAGAGCCTGCGGGCATGGCTGTAGCAGTAGTTGTTATTGCTGCTGGTTATTTCTTCGTAAAATGGGTTTTTGCAGAACATAACGAAGAAGACTAAGCATTTAGTATACGGAGTCAGAAAGAAATAACTTCCGAAACTGGAATAAGATTATTATTTCATCCCTGAGCCTAGGGAAATAAAATAATAATATAAGCCACATGGTATAGACTTTTATACCACGGTGGAATACAGTTTCGGAAGTTATTTGCTGATGATTCCAAGCTATTCTTGCATAATAAAAGCCGTATCAGGTTTACCTGATACGGCTTTTTTATTTTATCATTTCCAGAACAATTTTTAGGGTACCCTATCTCAATATATACCTTATAATTTATATGTTTTTTTAAATCTACTTTTTTTCAACAAATGTATAAATTTCTCCACTCAAAAATATCGCATTTATATCACACCAAAGCACCTGCAACCGGCATAGGTCTTTTTCGTTTATTTTTTGGTCTTGTAACACTCCAGGAAATTATTTTTCTACTTTATTTCAATCATTTGATTTTTGATCCTATCCCTTATCTGGATATTGAATTTCCAATGATCCCATTTTTTCTTTGTCTCTGGGCAATTATCGCCTGCTTTGTCACTGTCGGTTATCGTAGCCAGCAATCAATCATTGTAAATTATATTTTCTGGATACTCTTTGTAAATTTCACCCCTATGCAACGGGACTTTGATGGTGGTTTTGATTTATTTATGATCGGGGCAAATTTTTTGATGATTTTTATGCCCATCGAAAAATCTTTTTCTATTGATAATTTAAAAATCAAATTCCAGAGTCCTTTTAAACATTATTCTTCATACCCAAAACAAGAGGTTTCCGTTCTTAGCTATTATCTTCCGGTGATCATTTGCCTTGGTTTTCTATATTTTGACTCAGCCATACATAAAATGTTTGCTGAACACTGGAGAAATGGATTAGGCGCCTGGTTACCCGCTTCAATGCCATATTATGTATCTACAATTGACATGACATGGCTACTTAACAATGAAATATTGCAAAAAACAATTGGTTATATAGTATTAGTTTTCCAGTTTACATTTATCTTCTTCTTTCATTTTCGTCGGCTACGACCTATATTTTTTATTATTGGCGCAGGTTTACATTTAGGGATAACCCTTACCCTTAATATTTACCCTTTCGGCGTAGGTATGCTTATTTTTTATTGTTTGATGGTGCCATTTTCCTGGTATAGAAAAATGGCTTCTTATCTCACAAGAAAATCACCTTCTCTTATTGTATTTTATGACGAACTATGCCCCTTATGTTGCCGAACTATTCTTACCATTAATCACTTTGATATTTTCAACTGCATTGATTTTAAAAGTGCACAAGCTCATGCTTCAAATTACTCTGCACTCAACAACATATCACAATCAACACTTCTAGCCGACTTATATGCTTTAGACCGGAATAACGCATTATATTCTGGCGTTAATACCTATGCCCAAATACTTATCCACATGCGTTATTTATCGCCTATTGGCTTTATTCTTAAGCTACCAGGTATTTTTCATTTTGCCAGCAAAAAATATAGAAAAATTGCAGATTCACGAACTAGAATTTCATGTGATGAAAGTTGTGATACTTTGATTCAATCTACCAACACCCTTTCTTTATATGATCAAATTTTCACCCCAGAATCACCAAAAATAGCCAGACGTAATATTCACCAAATTAGTAAAATTTTTGTTCTATTAATATTTCTTCAACTCAATTGCAGCATTTATTACGGAATAATCTATAGGCTTGGTATAAATACCAAATCTACCGCAGCTTCTAGCTTTTTATCTCAAGTAAGTAATACATTCACTCATTATTCCAGCACATTCATTGGAATAACACCTCATGCTCTTTATTTACATGATCATTTCGAAGGTTACAACCACTTGCTTGCTATTACTTATATCGATAACCTAGGCAAAGAAAAATGGCTCCCCTTTGTTACTCCTGAGGGTCGCCTTGCATCACCAAACTGGGGTCGTGTTCATTCCATGTGGGCTAATATTGCAGTAACTCCTAAAATTGATAATTGGAGGCTGTCTAAATTTATTATGAAAACGACAGCTTTTTGGGGAATTAAAACGGGGCTTGATTTAAACACAACAATTTTTAATATAAAATTAAAAAAAATTTCCACACCTTCTTACTGGATTCATGATCTTCTTAAATCAAATCTTTCAGGTGAATGGACTACCATAGGGAATGCAGCATGGCACAACAAGTCTATTGATATAAATATCCCTAAAAACATTAATTTTTTATAGGTTATTTTGCTATTGCATCTATAAAAAACCCATGGTATAAAGTACTCGTGCGGATTTTAGAAGCACAAATATAATTATAAAAACCTTTGGAGGAAATAATGAAAAAAGTACTTTCTGTATTAGCGATGACTTTAATGATTGTTGGTTTGACTGGCTGTATGGATGATCCAGATGGCTCAAACCAAAATGTTTCTAGTTCAACTTCTTCTATTCAGTTGTAAGTAGGCTATTAAATAAGATAGAGACCTTGTTTCTCAAGGTCTCTATTTTTTATTTTTTTCAAAAAATAGAAAAAATTAATTTTTTTATTTTTAAATTAATAAAGTTCAGCAACCTGAGTACCTACAAGACATACACCTTTATATAATTAAGGGATTTAGTAGAAACCGTATTTCCTCCTACCTTTGTACCACCTCAGCCTATTGCATCTGTTTAGACCCCATGGTATAAATCTATTGTGTTTGACAAAAAACACACATAATTATAAAAACTTTTGGAGGAAAAATGAAAAAATCACTAGCTGTATTAGCAATGACTTTAATGATTATTGGCTTAACCGGTTGTATGGACGATCCTGATGGTTCCAAACAAAATACTGGCAAGAAAACAATGCAGAACACATAAACATGAAGTAGAGACCCTATTAATTTGGGGTCTCTTTTTTTCCAATCGAAACAAAAGAAATTAACACAAAACAGCATAATTTCTCAAAGCTCTCTCCATTTGAATTCCGAAAAAACAAAGATCTGACTCTTCATCAGATTCCATTCATAAACCTAGTTTACCAAGAGTTCTATTTTTTAAGCGTAGCACCCACCAGATAGCGCCTACTGGTATTTATCCATTCTCTTAAGCTTACCTACTGCTATATTTATTTTCTCTACAGCCGCGCTGTTTAGCTCGTTAGTTTTATAAATTTTATCTACCAAGCCCTCTTTAACTAGTGCCTCTTTTATCCAACGTCTAAGCATTCGATAGCTATTTGCTATTACTGCCTCTTCACCGGTTACCGGGTCTCGCAAACTTCCAGTTGGCATTTTTGTATTTTTTTCAATTGTTTTTTCTTTTTTTCCAACTGCTTTTTTTGCTTTTGTTCTTTGAACAGAATCTTTTTTAACAACCACTTTTTCTTTACCAGAAACACTTTTTTTTGTGTTATCAGCCACTTTAGTTTCTGTTTGTGGTTTTTTAACTGAATTTTTTTCTGGTTGTTTTGTTTTTTTGCCTGTAATAACGCTTTGCACCACG
>CAZZIX010000020.1:18712-19894 GCA_964654345.1 uncultured Methylomarinum sp. | reverse complement strand
TTGTTAGGAAAGAAATAGTAAGCGGTCAATTTATTCTATTGAGTGGTAAAGTAAAAACTCCTTAATCCAAAAAAATGATTTGATAATATACTTTGACTTTACCCAGTCACTGATGCAGAGGTTTATAACGAGTTGATTTTTTATCAATAGCAACGGCTGTATGGACACAGGGGGTATAGTAACGCAGAGTGGCTACCCGAGGTACTAAAGTAGGCACATAGTAAGATATATACAAGAATTTTAGCAACGCTGTCTATCGGCAAAACCAACCCTTAGAAATCCGTATCCATAGTAGCGTGAAGTATAAATTTAATCTTCAAATTATTTTCATTAATGAAATCTTTTTTCAGGTGCTATTAGTTCAAATACCTGTGAAAATTCTTCATCAACGCTCTGCAACACTCTTGTGATTTGATCAACATTTAAACGCAATACATACTTTGCCTCATCAGAGTATTCAGCTAAAACATCATTCACTGAGCCATTATATAATGATAAATCAGTAAGGCGCGATGCTAAATTTAGCAAGTAAGCATCTAATTTATGGACCTGTGCCAATTCAGGTTGGAGATAACACCCAATAGCCTCAAACAAAGACTCCGGTAACCCCCACGACTTAATTAGAACAGAGCCCAATTCAGCATGATTAAAGCCTATTATTTCTTGCTCTAAGCCTCCAACCAAACGACGGTCATGATCAGCATCCAGCAAAACCTTTAATGACTTATTCGGTAATTTATAATAAAAAACCAATGATCCCAAATTATGTAATAGACCTGTTAAAAACAGTCGCTCTTGATGCAGTACAGAGTTTTCTATAGCCAAAAATTTTGCTATCAAACCGCATTTTACACTTCGCAACCAAAAATCTGTCATATCAACAAGTTCTGTTGGTATATCATTAAATTTACTCACAACTGAAGTTGCTAACACTAAGTTTTTTAACTCTTCAACACCAACGATTGTTACTGCCCTAGAAACCCTATCAACTCTTGATTGAAATCCATAAAGCGAACTATTAACAATTTTTAGTAACCGAGCGGACAAAGCGGGATCTTTTCCAATGACATGACCTATATCTTTAACTGAAAATCTGGGATCACTAATCATTTCAGATATTTGAAAATAAATATCTGGAAGAGAGAATAACTGTAAAGAATCCTTGATTAACAATTGTGGAGT
>CAZZIX010000020.1:16013-18612 GCA_964654345.1 uncultured Methylomarinum sp. | reverse complement strand
AAATATCTGGAAGAGAGAATAACTGTAAAGAATCCTTGATTAACAATTGTGGAGTGATTTCACTCATATTCATTCCTTTTAAATTCTATGAATAGTTTTTTACAACCATAATTCCTTAAAAATCAGAATTTGATAATTTCAGAAAAAGCCTCTCAATTTAATTTGTTGCAGTAAAAAGATAAGAAAAACACATTTATTAAATAATAATATACCCTATGATTTCAATAAGAACCTCCCGTTTCACAAAAACATCAAATTCTTATAGAGCATGTTATATATGGGTTAAGCATATATACAAACAAAAAAAACACAGAGCTATCCACTGCATTTGTGAACAACATATCATTAAAAAATTATTAGAAATAATTTAGTTTTAAGGATTCAAAGACTTGCTAAAAACAGTTTGATTTTTATATTTTCATACAAAGACCGTTAAAAAGCTTCACCTTGTAGAGCATCTCTATTAATTAAGTGGGTATTTTTTGAAACGCGGTGGGATCAATAGGTAGCGCTAGAAATCGTGAAAAACTGATTTCTCTAAGTTAAACCAATAAAAATATAAATAGTAAATTTACTTTTGTAGCAAGCTTTCTTTCTAGAAAAGGCTCCTAGAACTGGAGCCTAAATAAACAGGTATGCAATACAAAAAACAGAACTATCAATTTATTAACCGACTAAGGCAACTGGAAACAAATAACCCAGCTGCCTTACAAACCTAAACCTCTGCTAAATTTCCTTTAGTTTCAAGCCAGTTTTTTCGATCAGCAGCTCGCTTTTTTGCCAGTAACAAATCCATTTGCTCCGTCGCACTTTCTTCATCTTCTATCGTTAATTGAACCAATCTTCTTGTATCAGGATTCATTGTAGTTTCCCGCAACTGACCAGGATTCATTTCTCCAAGTCCTTTAAAGCGCTGTACATTTATTTTTCCCTTCAACTTTTCAGCCTCTATTCTGGCTAACACTCCCTGTCTTTCCGCTTCATCTAACGCATAAAACACTTTTTTCCCAACATCTATCCGATACAAAGGTGGCATAGCAATAAAGACGTGTCCTTCTTTCACCAAGGATAAAAAATGCTTATAAAACAAAGCACAAATCAATGTAGCTATATGGTTCCCATCTGAATCAGCATCTGCTAATACACAAATTTTGCCATAACGTAAATTTGTCAAATCATTTGAATCAGGCTCAATACCTAAAGCCACTGCTATATCGTGCACTTCTTGAGAGGCCATCACTTGACTAGAGTCAACTTCCCAAGTATTTAAAATCTTCCCTCGTAATGGCATAATTGCCTGAAACTCTCTGTCTCTAGCCTGTTTTGCTGAGCCCCCTGCGGAATCTCCTTCCACTAAAAACAACTCAGTTCTAGAAATATCTTGTGCTGAACAGTCCGCTAGTTTTCCTGGTAATGCAGGGCCAGATGTGATTTTTTTTCTAACTATTTTTTTATTTAATCTAAGCCTTTTTTGAGCACTCACTAAAATTATTTCTGCGACTTTCTCGCCTTCTTGTGGATGTTGATTTAGCCATAAACTAAAACTATCTTTAGCAAAGCCCAAGACAAAAGGCACACACTCTCGTGAACTTAAACGTTCTTTAGTTTGTCCTGAAAATTGAGGGTCTTCTAATTTGACTGATAACACAAAATGACAATTTTCCCAGACATCCTCGGGGGTAATTTTAATTCCACGAGGCAACAAATTTCGAAATTCGCAAAATTCACGCATAGCTTCAGTCAGCCCAGCCCTCAAACCATTTACATGAGTACCACCCTGTGATGTAGGAACAAGATTCACATAACTTTCCGTAACTGCTTCTGCCAAACTGTCTTCAGTCCACACCACCCCCCATTGTACAGCTTCAGTTGTTGCTGTTGATTCCGCCATAAAAGGAATTTCAGGAGCAACTAGCGCATCACCTAAGCGATCAAGCAAATATTCTTTCAATCCATTCTGATAGAACCAAGTCCATTCTTCTTCAGTTTGTTCAGATTTTAAAGAAATTTTTAACCCAGGACACAACACAGCTTTTGCACGCAAAACATGTTTAAGCTTGAGAATAGAAATATTATTCGAGTCAAAATATTTAGCATCCGGTGAAAAAGTAATACTTGTTCCCGTATTAGATTTTCCAACCGTTCCTATTTCCACCAAATCCGTTTGTTTTTCGCCATTTGCAAACCCCATCTGGTAAACTTTTCCATTACGCTTTACTTCAACTGTAAGCTTAGTCGTTAAGGCATTAACAACTGAGACACCAACACCATGCAAGCCGCCAGAAAATTGATAATTTTTATTGGAAAATTTTGCACCTGCATGTAGCTGAGTCAAAATAACCTCAACGCCGGGAATACCTTGTTCTGGATGTAAATCAACAGGCATTCCCCTTCCATTATCCTTAACTAAAATAGAGCCATCCAAAAACAAAACGACATCAATTGAATCCGCATGACCTGCTATTGCTTCATCAACACTATTATCAACAACTTCTTGAACCAAATGATTTGGCCTTGTCGTATCTGTATACATCCCTGGTCGTTTCCGCACAGGGTCTAATCCAGTTAAAACTTCAATTGTTGACGCATTATATTCGCT
>CAZZIX010000020.1:12964-15913 GCA_964654345.1 uncultured Methylomarinum sp. | reverse complement strand
TTTGAAGATTCGCTTGAAGAATTAGAACACTTGGTTGAACAAATGGAACAAGGAGACCTTTCTCTTGAAGAATCCTTAAAATCATTTGAACGTGGGGTAAAACTAACCAGCACCTGTCAAAAAGCCTTACAAAATGCAGAGCAAAAAGTCCAAATTCTATTAAACAAAAACGGCAAACAAACCTTGGAGCCCTTTAACGATGAGTAATGCCTTAAAAGAATATCTTATTTCTATTCAGGACAGAGTGGAAAATGCACTAGATTTACGTTTACCTGACGCTAAGGTTTTACCGATAAAGCTTCATCAAGCCATGCGGTATAGTGCTTTAGAGGGGGGGAAACGTATGCGCCCAATGTTAACTTATTGCACCGGTAAATTATTGGGCATTCCTATCGAAAATCTTGACGGACCGGCCTGTGCAGTTGAACTTATTCATGTTTATTCATTAATTCATGATGACCTTCCGGCAATGGATGATGATGATCTAAGGCGTGGTAAAGCAACATGTCATATTGCCTTTGATGAAGCGACCGCCATTTTAACTGGTGATGCTTTACAAGCCTTAGCTTTCGAGGTATTGGCTAACGACTCAAGTATCAATATAGATGCAAGCCATCGTTTAAAAATGATCACTACGTTAACCAAAGCCAGTGGCTCCCAGGGTATGGTTGGAGGACAAGCAATAGACCTGGAATCAGTAGGTAAACAACTAACTTTGCCAGAACTCGAAAATATGCATATCCATAAGACAGGTGCATTAATTCGTGCCAGCGTAAATTTAGCCGCACTGGCTAAACCAGATTTAGACTCTATTATTGCAAAAAAACTAGATCATTATGCAAAATGTATTGGTCTTTCTTTTCAAGTTAAAGACGATATTTTAGACGAAGAAAGCGACACAACAACGTTGGGTAAAACCCAAGGTAAAGATAAGGATAACGACAAGCCTACTTATCCTGCTTTATTAGGCTTAGCTGAAGCTAAAGAAAAAGCACAACATTTACATGAACAAGCCATAGAAAGTCTAAGTGACTTTGGTAACGAGGCTGATTTATTGCGTGATTTATCACTTTACATTATTCAACGCGACCATTAATTACTAAACTATTGCATAATTTAAAGTTAAAAGAATTAATATGGATAGACTAAAAGCAAAAATACGTAATATTCCTGATTTCCCAAAACCAGGCATCAACTATAAAGACATCACTCCCTTGGTTAAAGACCCAGCAGCCATTCGGCTTGCAGTTCATCAACTAATAAACCCTTTTTTAGGCAGAAATATAACAGCTGTTGCTGGTATGGAAGCAAGAGGATTTATTTTTGGCTCTTTGGTTGCATGGGAACTTAATACCCCTTTTATTCCACTAAGAAAACCAGGAAAACTGCCTTATGACGTACAGAGTGTTTCCTATGATTTAGAATATGGTTCTGCAACTTTAGAAGCACATATTGATGCATTTGAAAAAAATGACAATGTATTGCTTATTGACGATCTTTTAGCCACGGGTGGAACGGCAAAAGCAAGTTGCGAATTAGTCGAAAAATTGGGAGCAACTGTTGAAGCTTGTGCCTTTGTGATAGAGTTAGATTTTTTGAAGGGAAGAAATAAACTTGAAGGTTATGAAGTCCATTCATTAATCCATTATTAGCTTGTTAGGATTTAAAGTCACATATTATGAAGTTATATAAATTAAAATCAGTTGATGGTGATGGTTTTTTTTATACACTTGACATGATAGTAAATGAGCGAATATTTCTATCTACTTGTGAATCAATGAATGATATAAACGAAGGGCGTTGGATCCTTGCAGACGGGCTGAATAAATCTAATACAGGATCCGCCGAAAAATTAAGAAAATTGGTTGACTCACAGAGATTTACATGCTTTGTGGATGAGATTTTCAATCCTCTAATGTGGGCTCATTATGCAGGTGGATTCAGGGGTATTGCATTAGAATATGAAATTGATGAAGAAAAATATGATCTAAGAAAAATAGATTATGATGGGATTCCATGTATATCAAACATTCAAGTTGAGAATGTTTTACATGGCAAATTACTCCCTCAAGATATTGGCATTTTAAAAAGAAAGGAAAATTACTGGGATTATGAGGGGGAATGGCGTTTGTATGGAAAAGACGGAAATAGTTATCTATATAACATTCGTCCTCAGTCTGTAATACTTGGTACAAAAAACATTAAATATGCTGAAATACTTAAAAAAATAACTAGAAAATTAGATGTTCATTTTGGTTATATGCTTCAAACATCCAGTACAAAGTTTATTGTTGAATATGATGATAGCTAAAAAAACCTAACCATAGCTTCCAGCGGACTCCCATAGGCGTTATTATTAAAAAGTAACCACATATTTATTACACTTGTACAACTTTATTCTGATACAGTATTTTCAACTCTAGCTGCTCTTAATTTAAGTCTTAAACGAGCCTGTCTTATCTGTTCATCAAGATCTACTTCCTCAACGTGAGGTGACCATTCTGGAAGAGCAGGCTTTATCTTAACCTCTTTGTTGACCACCTGATTGATGTTATTACCCAACTTAACAGAGTCATTTTGATCTTCTTCATAAAAATCATCTTCCAAATCGAAAAAATTATCATCATTACCTGATAGCTTGCCATCAGCAATTAAATTTTTCCGATATTGCAAAAAAGCTTCTCTGGTAAAAATATAAGGATCTAATGCGGCTTCATTAATAAAATTTAAATCACCTTCAGCACTGGCCCGTGCATTAATCACCTGAAGCATCTGAAGAAACTGAAGAGGAACGCCAAACCCTATATAAGAAGTAGGATTAGCTGCTGCATCAAAAACTGCTCCAGGGACGCCTCTACTTGTCATTGGTCCAAGTACAGGTATCATTAGATAAGGTCCCTGAGGCACTCCCCAAACAGCTAATGTTTGTGCAAAATCTTCTTCATGTTG
>CAZZIX010000020.1:7950-12864 GCA_964654345.1 uncultured Methylomarinum sp. | reverse complement strand
ATTAACTCCCTCAAATGGGTCTATTTCTTGCTCATTAACTTCAACGACACTTGGCTCTGAATCAATTGCCTGATGATTAGCACAACCTGCTAAAAAAAATAATATTGAAAAAACACTGACAAAAAATAGTTTAGATCTATCTTTTTTTAATAGCGATGAAAGCATAAAACATAACCATGAAATTATTGATTAGTGTAATTATCAATTTTTTCAGTGATTTTTGCAATCAAAGCTTCAAATCCTTCACGTTTTAAAATACTGGTATATTCTGATCTTTTTAAAGCCAAGTCACTGACTCCTGCTGCAATTACATTAATTATCATCCAGTTATCAGCTTTTTTCTTTAGCATATAATCAAATTTAACATCCTTATCATCAGGAAGAATAAAAACAGTATGAATAATAAATCCACCTCTAGCTGTTTTATCTTCTGATAAAAATTCAAATGATTCACCAGAGAATTCTTTAAAGTTATGTGCATAGGACGCGATACTAAGACGAGAAAACACCTCGGTTAATTTTTGTTTTTGCTCTTCCGAAAAGCCCTTCCATTCTTTACCTACAACAATTCTTGCAACTTTTTCCAAATCATGACTTTTAACTATTGCTGGTTCAAATTTCTGATAACGCCCCTTAAAACCCAGCCCTTTTCCCTGCTTCATAATATCTAGAAGCTCATCTTGAAAAGCAAGAACAACTTCTTTAGCACTCAATGTTTTTTGAACATTTAGTTCACTCGAAGTTTTAGCAAAAAGTGAAATATTAAATCCAAAAAACAATATAAAAAAACCTATTATTAGTTTTCCAGCTTTAAATAGATTCAACACACCCTCCTCAATATCCGCATACATTAATCAAAAACATCTACCCAATCTTATGGGCACTTCTTTTAGGCAACTGGAAATAAATATCCCACCAATCTTACTTGCCTTAAGACTCTACTTTTACTGGAATCTTGGAAATTGAAGAAAAATCTCCACTTTCAAGATAACTAGGCGTTGCCACTTCAACCATATCTCCAGTAGTTTTAGGTCCACGTAAAGAAACCATTAAGCCTTTTAAAGGATTAGCCAGCATATCCTCTACTGCTGTTGCTTCAAAACCACAATGTGCCATACAATTTTCACATTTTGGATTATTAACATTGCCATATTTTTCCCATGGTGTTGTATCCAGCAACTCCTGAAAAGTGTCAACATGCCCTTCATCTGCCAGTAAATAACAAGGTTTTTGCCAACCAAAAACATTACGTGTTGGGTTTCCCCACGGAGTACAGTCATACGCTTGGTTTCCAGCAAGAAAATCAAGATATAAAGATGAATGATTCAAATTCCATTGACGTCCTTTTCCTATAGAAAAAATATTTCTAAATAAATTCTTTACGTCTTTACCTTTAATAAAAACATCTTGCTGGGGCGCATGTTCATAACTAAACCCAGGCGCAATAGTAACGCCTTCCACACCTAACTCAGTCACATAATCTAAAAATTCAGCAACTTCTGGTGCTGTTTCTCCCTGAAATAAAGTACAATTAACAGTGACTCTAAAACCTTTGTCTAAAGCCAGTTTTATTGCTTCAACCGCAATATCAAACACACCTTTCTGACAAACAGAGGTATCATGTCGCTCTTTATTTCCATCCAGATGAACCGAAAAAGTTAAATAAGGTGAAGGGGTATAATCCTTAATTCTCTTTTTTAACAATAATGCATTGGTACATAAATAAACAAATTTCTTTCTAGCCACAATACCTTCAACAATCTCAGGCATTTCTTTATGGATTAATGGCTCTCCCCCAGGAATAGACACCATCGGCGCATTACATTCATCAACAGCATCTAAACATTCTTTAACTGAAAGGCGTTTATCTAAAATATCATCCGGGTGATCAATTTTCCCACAACCAGCACAAGCCAGATTACAACGATATAAGGGTTCAAGCATCAGTACTAAAGGATATTTTTTTACACCTTTTAATTTTTGCTTAATTAAATAACTTCCAACGGCCAACTGTTGACGTAAAGGAACGCTCATACTTACCTCTCTAAAAACTACAACTCTAAAACAAAAACACTTTCAAGTGGTCTATAAACAACACAATATTCAAAATAATGACTACAAACAATCCTAATTTATTTTCACAACTGAAGATAGCCTATATAAATACAATGACTTAAAAACTTAAGCATAAGAATACTCTTTTTTTTCAACATAAACTACCTTTAAAGTTTACAAAAAACAACATAACCATAATTCAGACCTTAATAAATTATTAAGTTGTCAAATAAATACATTGTTATCAATCTACTGTATAGATTCTTTAACATTATATATACAATCGAAGTATTTAATAAAAACTCAATTATTTATTCATTCAATACGCTACCTTTGCATTCAAAACAACAATCTTTTGCAAAAAACCAACAAACCAATTATCATGTTGGTTAAATACAAACTTACTAGCAGAATATGTCCGGATTCGAACTATCCTTAAAAAACCTAGAATCTATCAACAAACTTCTTGATACTGAATTCCAAGCTATTTTGCTTGAGGGTGTATCACGCACTTTTGCATTGACAATTCCTCAGTTACCAGGCGAATTACACCCTGCAGTTGCTAATGCTTATTTGTTATGCCGCATCGTCGATACTATTGAAGACGAAGTTTCTCTTGATGCCAAACAAAAAGACTATTTCTGTTCCGCTTTTATCCAAGTTGTTAAAACAGGAAAAAATGCACAATCTTTTTCAGAAGAATTAGCACCTAAACTTTCTAAGCAAACAATTCCTGCTGAACATTGCTTGATTCACCTGACACCCAGAGTGATAGAAATCACCCATTCTTTTGATACAGCCCAAATAGATGCTCTCTCATGTTGTGTTGAAACTATGGGTAAAGGCATGCCAATCTTTCAAGCCATAAATTTGCAAGCTGGCGTTAAAACGATGGCTGATATGGATAATTACTGCTACTACGTTGCTGGTTGTGTTGGAGAAATGCTAGCTAAACTTTTCTGCCATTATTCAGCAGATATAGCTAACCATAAAGACGAATTATTAAAGCTCTCTGTTTCATTTGGACAGGGTTTGCAAATGACGAATATTCTGAAAGATATTTGGGATGATGCTAAAAGAGAGGTTTGCTGGCTTCCACAAGACATATTCACTGAAACCGGCTTCGATCTTAAAAATCTAACACCCGATACTAGCGATGAAAATTTTCGCCTTGGCTTAGAACATTTAATTAGCATTGCCAATGAGCATTTACAAAACGCTTTACGTTATACACAGCTATTACCTAGAAATGAAACCGGCATTAGAAACTTCTGCTTATGGGCGATTGGGATGTCAGTTCTGACACTAAAAAACATCAAGAATAATCTTGATTTTAATGACTCAAACCAAGTAAAAATAACACGTAAAGATGTAAAAAGCACCATACTCGCATGTAAATTATCGGTTCGAAGTAACACACTTTTGTCACTGCTGTACAAGGTATCCAGTAGTAGCCTAAAAACACCTAATTGGCAGTATTTGCCTCAAACTGTTAAAAAATAAAGGTCACGCCATGTTGAATGAATCAGGTCAGTATGCGGAATGTATTTCTATTGCCAGCAACTCTACGACTACAAAAGCAACAAAAAGCAAGCTTGATATTGCTATAGATAAAGCTCAGGAAAAACTTTTAAGTCTCCAGGATAAAGATGGTTTTTGGGTGTTTGAATTAGAAGCAGACTGCACAATACCTTCTGAATATATCATGATGATGCATTACCTTGATGATATTAATGAAGAATTACAGGCTAAATTAGCAAACTACATTCGTGCCAGACAATCAGAAGAAGGGCATTATCCTTTATTTACCGGAGGTGAGGGTGATATTAGTTGTAGCATAAAAGCCTACTATGCCTTAAAAATGGCTGGTGACTCAATTGACGCACCACACATGCAAAAATTACGAGGTTATATCCTTGATCAAGGCGGTGCAGCAAAAGCTAACGTTTTTACCCGCATTGCACTGGCAACCTTTGAACAGCTCCCTTGGCGTGGCGTACCCTATATTCCAGTAGAAATCATGCTATTGCCTAAATGGTTTCCATTCCATTTAGATAAAGTATCTTACTGGTCACGCACAGTGATGGTGCCTTTATTTATTATTTGTACCTACAAGGCAAAAGCAATAAATCCAAATAATATCAGTGTTCGTGAGCTTTTTCTAATCGACCCAGATAAAGAAAAACATTATTTCCCTGAACGTACTTTTCTTAATAGATGCTTTCTAGCTTTGGATAAATTTGGCCGAATGACTCGCCCGTTTATCTCTAAAAAAATGCACAAATCAGCTTCTGATAAAGCCGCTGCATGGATTATAGAACGATTAAATGGTGAGGATGGATTAGGAGGTATTTTTCCTGCCATGGTTAACGCTTATGAAGCACTGCTATTATTAGGCTACCCCAAAGATCACGAACATGTTGTCACAGCACGCAAAGCTATAGACAAACTTTTAGTAATTAACGAAGACGATGCCTATTGTCAACCCTGCCTGTCTCCAATATGGGACACTGGCTTAGCTGCATTGGCACTTCAAGAAGCTGATAAACATAGAAACAGCCAAAGTTTAACAAAAGCTTACGACTGGTTTAAAACCAAACAACTTTCAGACGAACCTGGAGATTGGCGAACTGTAAAACCTGAAGTTGAAGGCGGTGGATGGGCATTCCAATTTGAAAACCCTCACTATCCTGATGTAGATGATACCGCCCTTGTAGCATTTGCAATGGCCGATGCTGACTTACCTGGACTTGATGAATCAATACACAGAGCAACTCGCTGGGTTGTTGGTATGCAGTCAGAAAATGGTGGCTATGGTGCTTTTGATGTTGATAATACCAATTATTATCTAGACGAAAT
>CAZZIX010000020.1:0-7850 GCA_964654345.1 uncultured Methylomarinum sp. | reverse complement strand
ATGGTGGCTATGGTGCTTTTGATGTTGATAATACCAATTATTATCTAGACGAAATTCCTTTTGCAGACCATGGTGCTTTACTTGACCCTCCAACTGCTGATGTTAGTGGGCGCTGCGCCATGTTATTAGCCAAGGCAGCTCAAAATCACGTTGGATATTTACCTGCTTTAGAACGAACTATTAATTACATTCGTGAAGAACAAGAACAAGATGGTTCTTGGTTTGGTCGCTGGGGAACAAATTACATTTATGGCACTTGGTCAGTATTAATAGGTCTTGAACAAACGGATATAGAAAAAACAGACCCTTTATTTACAAAAGCAGCAAGCTATTTAAAGAAAGTGCAACGTGAAGATGGCGGCTGGGGTGAAGACAATAAAAGCTATTATGATATAGAAAAATATGCAGGAAAATATCACTTCAGCACCTCATTTCAAACAGCCTGGGCTGTGATAGGCCTGATTGCTGCAGGCGAAATAAGTAGCCCAGAAGTTAAAGCCGGAATTGATTTTATTTTACGCGAACAACAAGCCGATGGCGTGTGGAATGATGAATGCTTCACTGCACCGGGATTTCCAAAAGTTTTTTACCTTAAATACCATGGTTACGATAAATTTTTTCCACTTTGGGCCTTAGCTCGTTATCGTAACGAACTTAAAAATAATTAGGTGATTACTGGATTTATCGTTGCTTTACCTGATGAAATTAGTAGCCTGACCGATAAAAAAGTTAACAAAGGTGATTGTATTTTTATCAACGATAAAACGTTGCTTACTTGCTCTGGAACAGGATCTAAAAATGCAACTGTTGCCAGTCTTTTACTCATTAAAAAAGGTGCGAAAAGACTGATTAGCTGGGGGTGCGCTGCCGCGCTCAAAGCTGAGTTAAAACCAGGTGACCTCGTTTTACCAAAAAATTTACAATCCGAAAAACAAGAAAAAATTTCATTAGAATCTCCCTGGCTAACACATACTCTTGATCATTTATCAGACTTTAATCCTTTGACCGGCTTACTAGCTGAAAGTCATAATATTGTTGCTGAAAGCTCAGAAAAACAAATAATTCATTCCCAATCTGGAGCAATTGCTTTAGATATGGAAAGTGTCGCTATTGCTAAAACTGCTAAAAAACATAACTTTCCTGCTCTCGTCATACGATCCATAGCAGATCCAGTGACAATGAGTTTACCAAAGGCAGTGAGCTATGCATTAAATTCACAAGGTGACATTATTTTAAGCAAACTACTTTGGTTTTTATTAACCCATCCAAATGAGTTACCTGCTTTAATAAAACTTGGATTTCACTTTAAAGCGGCTAAAAATAAACTAAAATCAGTCTCAAAACAACTTGATATAATAGTGGGTTTTGAGCAAAAGACAGTCATCAAATGAACCTACATTCTTCAATAATTGACAAGTTCTTATGCTGGTGGGGCGCACAAATACTCCGCTTCCCTTGGGTTTTGATTATCTTAACTCTGTTATTAAGTGCAGCAAGCATTCAATATACGGCAAATAATTTGGGTATCAATACAAATCCATCCGAGCTTATTTCCCCTGAACTACCTTTTCAAAAAAATCGCCTGCATATTGAAGCAGAATTCCCTCAAGATGCTGGTGTAATCATCCTTGTTGTTGATGCATTAACACCAGAAGAAACATCAAAAACTGCAAAATATCTTGCTCAGTCATTAAACCAACAAAGTGACGCTTTTACATCCGTCTATGTACCCACTGAAAACGATTTTTTTAGACAACAAGCATTACTCTTTTTAGATGCTATTGAAATAGAAGAACTTGGGTCAAAATTGACTGATGCCCAGCCCTTTATTGGTCACCTTTCACAAAACTATAATTTAGAAGGCTTGCTAGATATTATTTCTCAAGCATTACAGAGTAAAGATCAAAACTTACCAATGGATCTTAATCCATTATTACTCTCTATAAACGATGCAATCAGTCACCAACTCAATGACCAACCCTATCATATATCCTGGCAAAACCTGTTAGCTGCAAACAAACTCAATACTGAAATAAATCGTACGCTGGTGATCGCCAGACCCAAGTTAAATTATGATGAAATTCTCCCCGCAGAATATGCTTTAAAAGCTGCAAGAAATACCGTTAATCTGATTATGCAGGAAAACCCGGGTGTAAAAATCCGTATCACAGGCGAACCTGCATTAGAACATGAAGAATTGGAAAGTGTTTCTGAGGGAGCTGCGATAGCAGGTGTTATTTCATTAATTTTAGTTTGTGCTTCTTTATGGATAGGGCTACGTTCATTTAAACTATTACTAGCAACTTTTATCGCCTTAATTTTAGGTCTTATCTTAACCGCCGGTTTTGCAACACTTTCCGTAGGACATCTTAATTTAATTTCTATTGCCTTCGCAGTCTTATATATAGGTCTAGGTGTCGACTACGCTATTCATATCTGCTTACACTACAGAGAAAGTCGTGCAGAAGGATTGAGTAATCATGAATCCATTATTGACAGCATACAATCCGTTGGTTTCTCGATTTTTCTATGCGCTCTGACTACATCAATCGGTTTTTTAGCCTTTATTCCCACTGATTATGCTGGTGTTTCTGAATTAGGTATTATTTCTGCCGGCGGTATGTTTATTGGAATGGCTATTTCACTTACTTTGTTACCCGCATTATTAGCTGTTCTTTCAGTCAACAATGCTCAGCCTATCCGCTCAGTCATTAATATGGGAAGTTTTTCAACTTTTCCTTTTAGACACTCAACCTCTATCCGTATTTTTTCAATTATTACCGCTTTACTGTCTATTCTTTTATTATCTAAAATAGTTTTTGATTCAAATCCTATCAATTTGAGAGACCCTACCAGTGAATCAGTTTCTACAATAAAAGAGCTATTAACATCCCAGAATAATTCTCCTTTTTCTCTCACCACTTTAGCTCCCGATTTAAAAAGTGCGACACAATTAGCTCATCGGCTTAAGCAACTACCCTCCGTTCACAATACTATTTTTCTTAAGAGTCTAGTCGCAGAAAACCAAGATGAAAAAATAGAAATTATTGAAGAACTTGACCTTATTCTTGGGGATCAATTAAATAATTTTGATAGCGAACTAAAAAAAGGAAATCCAAAAAAAGCACTTATTTCTTTTTATTCCGTCATTTCAAACGTGCTAAAACAAGATTCAACTCATGCACCTAAAGAGACACTTAAAAAACTACAGAATAATATTTCACACTTTATCTATTCCTCTATTGATACAGGTCGAAAACCCTATTACTCCTTAGAAGAAAGTATATTAAGCCTACTTCCTAGTACAATGGATCGTCTAAAAAGCAGCTTAACAGCAGCGCCTTATGAACTTGCAGATATTCCTGACTATCTCAGTCAGCATTGGCACAGCAAAAATGGATTTTACAAGGTCTTGATCACACCAGAGTTTGATCAAAACAAAGTGGAAAATTTAAAACAATTTGTTTCAGAAGTCCAAACAATAGCCCCTTCTACGTCTGGGCTTCCAGTGGCAGACCAAGCATCAGGCACTGCTGTTGTTAAAGCCTTTATCCAGGCTTTTGCAGGTGCAATCATAGCTATTTCCATCTTATTACTTATTATTTTAAAAAACCTCAGACACACACTTTTAGTCATAGGCCCTCTTTTATTCTCGGCTTTATTGACAGTAGCCACTAACGTACTACTCAACAACTCATTCAATTTCGCCAATATAATAGCACTCCCATTATTAATGGGAATGGGTGTAGACAGTAGTATTCATATTATGCAACGTTTAAAATCTGGTTTAGAAAATAACAACGAAATTCTTAAAAGTAGTACAGCTCGTGGTGTTTTTTTTAGCGCACTTACAACTCTCTGCAGCTTTTCCAGTCTGGCTTTTACTCCTCATGTAGGAACCGCCAGTATGGGTTTATTACTAGCAGTTGGAATTTTCTTTACTTTATTTTGTACACTTATTGTCCTCCCTGCTTTTTACGGCAATAAAACTTAAAAGAATTTATTAGAGGTATTTCATGTCTTTCAGTATCGCTGATCTTTTTTCTCAACATTTTGATAGCAAATTCGACTTGCACGAACAGCATCTTAATAACCAAATGGTTAGAGTGTTAAGAACAATTGGTTACGACAGAAATTATAAAAAAGCGATAGGTCAATATTTATACGACGAAAATAACCATGAATATCTGGATTTACTCAGCGGCTTTGGTGTTTTTGCCATTGGTCGTAATCATCCAACTATTATCAAAGCTTTACAAGAAACGCTTACTTTAGAGCTACCAAATTTGGTACAGATGGATGTTTCACTCTTAAGTGGCTTATTAGCTGAAAAAATTTTAGCTACAACACCCGATAATTTAAGCAAAATGTTTTTCAGTAACTCAGGGACTGAAGCAGTTGAAGCCGCTATAAAGTTTGCTCGATATACAACAAAACGCGAACGTATTGTTCACTGTGAACATAGTTTTCATGGCTTAACATTAGGTGCTTTATCCTTGAATGGTGAAGAAATATTTAAAGAGGGCTTTGGTCCACTATTACCCAACTGTAACGCCATCCCTTTTAATGATTTAGATGCATTAGAAAAAGCATTAAGCAATAAAGACGTGGCTGCATTTATTGTTGAACCCATTCAGGGCAAAGGTGTTAATATTCCTGATGACAACTATCTTCCCGAAGTTGAACGCCTATGCAAAAAATATGGAACACTATTCGTAGCTGATGAAATCCAGACTGGGTTAGGTCGTACTGGAAAATTCTGGGCTATTGACCATTGGAATGTTCAACCCGACATGGTTCTGATGGCTAAAGCCTTATCTGGCGGTTTTATCCCTGTTGGGGCTGTTGCCATGACTCAGAAAATAATGGATACGGTCTTTAACCGTATGGACAGGGCTGTAGTTCATGGATCAACTTTCTCAAAAAACAATATGGCGATGGCTGCAGGATTAGCTACGTTACAAGTGATAGAAGATGAAAAACTGGTTGCTAATAGTGCTAAAATTGGTAAAAACATTATTAGTTCTATTAATGAAATGGCCAGCAAATATGAATTTCTTAAGGAAGCACGAGGCAAAGGCTTAATGATTGCTGTTGAATTTCAGTCACCTAAAAGTTTTTCATTGAAGGCAGCATGGGCAATGCTTGAAGCTGCAAATAAAGGTCTTTTTTGTCAAATGGTGACCATTCCTTTATTTAAAGAACATCGTGTATTAACACAAGTTGCCGGCCATGGGATGAATGTAGTCAAACTTTTACCCCCTTTAAATCTAACTCAAAAAGATAGAGACTGGATTGTTGATTCTTTTGATAAAACAATTGCAGACACGCATCAAATCCCTGGTTCAATCTGGGATCTAGGTAAAAACCTGGCTAGTCATGCTATCAAAAATAAAAATAAATAATCCAATCTAATATGAGCTTATCAAACGATTATCCGCTACTCAAACATATCAACCTACCCTCTGATGTCCGTAAGCTTGATAAGAAACAACTTAATGAGCTAGCTAAAGAGTTGCGCGAATATTTAACCCACACAGTCAGTTTATCTGGAGGCCATTTTTCAGCAGGTTTAGGAACTGTTGAGCTCACTGTAGCGTTGCACTATATTTTCAATACCCCAGAAGATCAATTAGTCTGGGATGTAGGTCATCAGGCTTATCCCCACAAAATTTTAACAGGCCGTAAAGAGAGAATGCCAACCATCCGTACAAAAAATGGTGTCTGTGCTTTTCCAAATAGAGCAGAAAGCGAATATGATGCCTTTGGTGTTGGCCATTCTAGCACCTCTATTAGTGCTGCACTGGGAATGGCCATTGCGTCTAAATTACGTGGTGAAAAAAAACGGATGGTAGCCATTATTGGCGATGGTAGTATTACCGGCGGAATGGCTTATGAAGCAATGAACCATGCAGGGGATGTTGATGCAAATCTACTGGTTATTCTAAACGATAATGATATGTCGATTTCACCTCCCGTAGGGGCAATGAATAATTACTTTACTCGTGTTATTTCAAGTAAGTTCTATGCCACAGTTAGAGAAGAAAGCAAAAAAGTTTTAAGTAACATGCCAAGCGTTTGGGATTTAGCACGAAAAACTGAAGAACATGTTAAAGGAATGATTGTTCCTGGTACTTTGTTTGAGGAATTAGGGTTTAATTATATTGGCCCTATTGACGGTCATGATGTGGATATGCTGATCGACACGCTAAGTAACATCAAAGACCTTCCTGGTCCTGTTTTTTTACATATCGTGACAAAAAAAGGTAAAGGTTACGCACCTGCAGAGAAAGACCCTCTTGCTTATCATGGTGTTCCCGCTTTTGATCCAACGAAAGATTCTTTACCCAAGTCAGCGCCATCACCTCACCCAACTTATACCCAAGTTTTTGGGAGTTGGTTGTGTGATATGGCTGAAAAAGATGACCGTTTACTCGGCATTACCCCTGCAATGCGTGAAGGATCAGGACTCGTTGAATTTTCTAAACGTTTCCCTACTCGTTATTTTGATGTTGCAATTGCTGAACAACATGCCGTAACACTTGCAGCAGGCCAGGCTTGTCAAAAAGGAAAACCCGTCGTTGCCATCTATTCAACTTTTTTACAGCGCGCTTATGACCAGTTAATTCATGACGTGGCTATTCAAAACCTGGATGTATTGTTTGCTTTAGATAGAGCTGGTTTAGTTGGCCCTGATGGCCCAACTCATGCTGGAAGCTTCGATTTTAGTTATTTAAGCTGTATTCCTAACATGGTCATCATGGCACCTGCTAATGAAAATGAATGCAGACAAATGTTAACCACTGGATTTAACTACAAAGGACCAGCAGCTGTACGCTATCCTCGAGGAAAAGGGCCTGGAAAAGTAGTTTCTGATGATTTATCTGAACTAGAAATCGGTAAAGCAGAAATTTGTCACAAAGGTGGGCGAATTGCCATTTTAGCTTGGGGTAGCATGGTCACTCCAGCATTGGAGGCTGGTAAAAAACTGGGAGCAACCGTCATTAATATGCGCTTTGTTAAACCACTGGATCAAGAAATTATTCTAGAAATGGCTAAAAGCCATGATGTTCTGGTAACTATTGAAGAGAATGTCATTTCTGGTGGCGCAGGAAGTTTAGTCAATAATTACATACAAGCTCAACAGATATTAATGCCTGTACTTAATATTGGCTTACCTGATGAGTTTATTGAACAGGGATCTCGTGAAGAATTACTTGAGTACTCTGGTTTAGATACACAAAGTATTTTGAAAAAAATTGAAGTTTTTTGCGCTTAAATAACCTTCACTGAATAAGGTTACTAACTCACGTAGATACTCTCTTAAAACACCAGTTTAAGAGAGTATCTACAACTGCTAAATTCACTTCACTTTTAATCAAACCTCTTCACAGGAGTATTAATAAAAAAGGTGCATAGAAGACTATAATAATATTAGTGCGTCTATGAGCAAAAAAGGTTCGGAAGTTATTAAAATTCAGTCCTTTGCAGTGCTCTACTGAAACATTTTACTTTATAAATAAAGTCGTTAACTATTAAGGAAACTTCAAACTAGACTAATTGGACTGAGCTTTCTAGTTGAATCTGGTTTCTTCCGTTATCTTTTGCTTGATACATAGCTTGATCCGCTCTTTTGACAAGGGAGTCACAAGTGTCATTTCCTCTTAAAGTACTCACACCCAAGCTAGCAGTTAGTTTAATAATTTGCATACCATAGGCTATGGAGTGTTTTTCTATACTTTTACGGATTCTCTCTGCTAAAATTTTTGCGCCATCAATACTGGTATCACTAAGTAAAATAACAAATTCTTCACCGCCATATCTAAAGACTACATCACTTCCTCTTAACA
>CAZZIX010000019.1:13400-20201 GCA_964654345.1 uncultured Methylomarinum sp. | reverse complement strand
TGGTGCCGATGGCCGGACTTGAACCGGCACGACTTACGCCACTACCCCCTCAAGATAGCGTGTCTACCAATTCCACCACATCGGCATAATCAAGAAATCATTTGTTTTTTACTGCGTCACCAAGCTTTTCCGAACCAATAGTTTTGGTCTTATCAATAACAGTTTCGGCTTTATTTTCTACTGAATCAACTACAGTATTAGCCCCGTCCTTAACTACATCCCCAATATTAGAGATTCCTTCCTTTGTATTCTCAATCGCAGTTTCAGCTTGATTATCTACTGAATCAATTACACTATTAACACCTTCTTTAGCTTTGTCTACAGAATTAGATACTCCTTCTGGCACAATAGATGCTGAAGGAACATCACCCTTCTTCATCGGAATTGCTTTTATTGGCGCGTTATCATTATCATTAACTGAGGGAAGATCAGTAAATACCTCTTCGGCATCAGGAGTATCCATCAAATCCGTCGGCCCATCTCCCTGCTGTCCACTTAATACAGCTAAGCCTAAGCTTGTTGAAAAAAACAAGGCTGCCAAAATCGCAGTTGATCTAGACAAAAAAGATGAAGCACCTTGTGCTCCAAAAACAGAACCTGATGAAGCACTACCAAATGCAGCCCCTGCATCAGCTCCCTTACCATGTTGCAAAAGAACTAGACCTACAACTCCTAAGCCTAGCAATACATGAATAATTATGATTGCTTGATACATATCTATTACTAAATTAAATCGCTTGATAAATCGCTAAAAAAGACGCAGCATCTAATGAAGCGCCACCAATTAATCCTCCATCTATATCGGGTTTAGCAAAAATTGCCTTAGCATTTTCAGGCTTTACGCTACCACCATATAATATTTGGACTTTTTCTGCTACTGTTTGACTTTTAGCTGCTATTTGTTCACGAATATATTTATGAACTTCTTGAGCTTGGTCATCAGTTGCTGTTTTTCCAGTCCCTATTGCCCAAACAGGCTCATATGCGATGACTGAATCTGCAATCGCATCAATACCTGCCATATCAATAACTGCATTTAACTGTCTATCAATAACAGCAAATGTTTTATCACTTTCACGCTCTGCTAATGTTTCACCGACACAAAGTACAGGAATAATATTTTGTTTTTGTGCCTGACAAAAACGTGTAGCAACGGATTCATTCGTGTCACCATAGTAAGAACGTCTTTCAGAGTGCCCAACTAAAGCATAAGTACAGCCACACTCTTTAAGCATTGCACCAGAAATTTCACCTGTATAGGCTCCTGATTCTTGATCTGCTATGTTTTGTCCACCTAATGCCAAAGGAGTATTTTTTATTGCATCATGCACATCAGATAAGTAAACATAAGGAACGCAAACTGCTATTCCTTGGTCTCCGTCGTTTAAGCCATTAGCAATTGCATTTGCTAATGCTAAACCATCTGAACGTGAACCGTTCATTTTCCAATTACCCATCACTAGAGATTGACGCATTATATAACTCCAAGAAAAACTAAACAGCCTATCATATAAGGTAAGAGCAACAAGTTCAAGCTTAGATTGCTTTCTTCACTACTTCAGCTAATTCATTGGCATATTTATTCACATCACTTTCATTTTCGCCTTCTACCATAACACGAATCAATGGCTCTGTACCCGATGATCTTAATAGCACTCGGCCTTTTTCTCCCATTTTCTTCTCTACCGCTTTAACCGCTTTTGTAACTTCTTCTACTTCATCAATATTCACTTTTTTATTAATTCTTACGTTAAGCAATACTTGTGGATATTTTTGCATCCCTGACTTAAGTTCATGCAAGCTTTTTCCAGTCTGTTGAATTTCTGTTAAAACTTGTAAAGCTGCAACTGTTGCATCTCCAGTTGTAGTTTTATCCAAACAAATTATATGTCCTGAACTCTCACCACCTATAATTGCTTTATTTTTTTTAAGCATTTCCATAACATAACGATCACCTACATTTGCTCTAAGTAGATTAATACCCAATTTTTTAAGCGCATGTTCCATCCCAAGATTAGACATTAATGTCCCAACCACGTCACCTTTCAATTTTCCAATTTTTTGATTGGATTTTGCAATAATATAAATTAATTCATCACCATCAACAATTTCACCCTTGTGATCAACCATAATAAGCCGATCTCCATCTCCATCAATCGCTATACCTAAATCAGCACGAAATTCAATAACTTTTTCAGCTAAAAACTTAGGTTTTGTTGCACCACATTTATCATTAATATTAAGTCCATTGGGTTCCACTCCAACGGAAATAACATCAGCGCCTATTTCATCAAAGACACAAGGCGCCACATGGTAGGTAGCGCCATGCGCACAATCAACAACAATCCTTAAACCTTTAAAATCTAAAGTATTTGGAATTGTAGACTTACAAAATTCAATATATCTACCACCCGCATCTTTAAGACGACTAGCTTTTCCTAGCTTTGCGGATTCTACTGTAGACATGGGTGAATCAATATAATGCTCTATTTTATGCTCTAGTTCATCGGGTAACTTTGTACCTTCTGTTGAAAAAAACTTTATACCATTATCGTAATATGGGTTATGAGAAGCACTGATGACAATTCCCGCCTTTGCTCTCAATGTTCTGGTTAAGTATGCTATTGCTGGAGTTGGCATTGGCCCCAATAATTTAGTATCAACACCAGCAGCTGACAAGCCAGCTTCGAGAGCTGACTCAAACATATAGCCTGAAATTCGTGTATCCTTTCCTACTATTACAAATCCGTTTCCTTCTTCGGCAAAGACCCTTCCTGTTGCCCAGCCTAATTTCAGCATAAAATCAGGTGTTATTGGATATTTACCTACTTCACCTCGAATACCATCTGTACCAAAATATTTTTTTTTCATTTTTTTACCCAATGCATGTGCATGAAAATTAACTTATTTTTTTCAAAAAAAAAAGGAGAGGCATTACACCTCTCCTTTTAAATTTTAGCTTATGTTTTTAATTTTGCTCGGCAGTTCCACCGATTGATGGCCCATCTTTTTTATTACTCACTTTACCATCTTTATCATCAGCTTTAAGACCATCATTAGAAGGAGGAGGCACATCATCCCATCCCTGTGGATCTCTAACGGGTTTTCTATCCATTAAATCTTCAATCTGATATTTATCAATCGTCTCATATTTCATCAATGCGTCAGCCATCGAATGTAAAATATCTTCATTATCCTTAAGAAGCTGTTCTGCACGCTTATAGTTTTGATCTATAATTTTTCTTATTTCTTCATTAATCGTCACCGCTGTTCCTTCAGCTATTTGCTTGTTTTGAGTTACTGAATGACCAAGAAAGACCTCTCCATCTTCTTCTCCATAAGCCAATGGTCCTAAACGACGAGACAACCCCCATTTAGTGACCATATTTCTAGCAAGCTCAGTCGCTCTTTCAATATCATTTGATGCTCCAGTAGAAACCTGTTCCCATCCAAAGATTTGCTCCTCAGCAATACGACCTCCATATAAACTAGAAATCATACTATCTAATTTCTGCTTACTAGCACTGTACTGATCCTTTTCTGGTAAAAACATCGTCACACCCAAAGCACGTCCTCGCGGCATAATGCTCACTTTATAAACGGGATCATGCGCTGGAACCAACTTACCCACAATAGCATGGCCTGCTTCATGATAAGCCGTCATTTTTTTCTCTTTTTCATCCATGACCATGGAGTGTTTTTCAACGCCCATAATCAACTTATCTTTTGCCTTTTCCAAGTCAGCCATACTGACTACGCGCTTATTTTCACGAGCAGCAAATAAAGCGGCTTCATTAATTAAGTTAGCTAAATCAGCACCCGAAAACCCTGGTGTTCCTTGTGCAATATACTTAACAATCACATCATCAGCAGCCGGAACTTTCTTCATATGCACATTAAGAATTTGCTCTCTACCCCTTATATCTGGCAAACCTACATTAACTTGCCTATCAAAACGGCCTGGACGCAATAATGCAGAATCTAAAACATCGGCCCGGTTTGTTGCGGCAATAACAATAATACCTTCATGACCTTCAAAACCGTCCATCTCTACCAAGAGCTGATTTAATGTTTGCTCTCTTTCATCATTACCACCACCTAAACCAGCCCCACGAGAACGGCCTACAGCATCAATCTCGTCGATAAAGATAATACAAGGCGCATGTTTTTTGGCTTGTTCAAACATATCACGAACACGAGATGCACCGACACCAACAAACATTTCTACAAAATCTGATCCAGAAATTGTAAAGAAAGGAACTTTAGCTTCACCTGCAATAGCGCGAGCTAATAAAGTTTTACCTGTTCCTGGAGGGCCAACCATTAAAGCTCCCCGTGGAACTTTTCCGCCTAACTTTTGGTATTTAGCAGGGTCTTTTAGAAAATCGACCATTTCTTCTACTTCTTCTTTTGCCTCATCACAACCGGCAACATCAGCAAAAGTCACTTTATTTTGGTCTTGCTCAAGCATTCGGGCTTTACTTTTACCAAAACCCATTGCACCACCACGTCCTCCAGCACCACCACCTTGCATTTGGCGCATAAAAAACACCCACACAGCAATTAATAGTAGAATCGGGCCAAATGACATTAGTAATGTCATTAACATTGAGGGTTCTTCGGGTGGCTGAGCCTTAACCTCAACACCATTGGCTAATAAATCATCAACTAAATGTAAATCATTGGGCGCATAAGTTCTAAACTTTTCACCCGTTTGCATTTTTCCTTTAATGTGATGCTCATCAATAATAACCTGCTGAACTTGCCCCGCTTTTACTGAATCAAGAAACTGAGAATAAGACAGCGAATTATCGACACGACTAGATCTCGCACCAAAATTATTAAAGACTGACATCAATACAACAGCGATGACAACCCACAAGATTATATTTTTAACCATATCGTTCAAGCTATACGCTCCAAGACCTAAAAGGGCCTAATTTAAAAAAACTATGAAAATTATACCAAAAATCAAGCAAACTTTTTATTTCCAAATGCTTAATTGTTTTGTTACTTTAGTGATCACATGATTTAAAACCCTAATCATCAATCGTTGGTAGTGTTTAACAACTCTTTATTTTCTTATGCTTTAAATCAACACAATCACTCAAATTCAAATCTATTTTGCATAATTACAGTGATAAGTACCCAAGTAAAATTAATTTAACAACTTTATTTGGGCACTTAAACTTTGCTTTGCCACTATTATAGTAGTATATAGCCAAATCTTGTTATTTAAACCCTTTAGCTAAAATATATACTTCTTTACTTCTTGCTCTTGAGGCATTCGGCTTTCTAATCACTACTTTAGTAAAACAGCCAGCAACCTCCTTTTTATATTCTTCAAACCCTACCCCTTGGAACATTTTAATCAAAAAAGTTCCTCCTTTTGATAAGACAGTCTGCGCAGTATCTAATGCTAATTCGGCTAAATAAATTGATCTAGGTTGATCCATCCCTTTGTTTCCACTTATATTAGGTGCCATATCTGACATCACCAAATCAACAGGTGCACCATTTAGTACTTGATAAAGCTCATCAAGCACTTCATTTTCTCTAAAGTCGCCTTGAATAAAATCTACACCATCAATAGGATCAATTTCCAATAAATCCAGAGCTATCACTTTATTTTTTTTCCCTACAATTTTTCGGGCATATTCAGACCATCCACCTGGTGCAGCACCTAAATCAATCACATTCATTCCCGGTTTAATGATCTTATCCTTTTGCTGAATTTCAATCAATTTAAAGGTAGACCGAGAGCGATACCCCATTGCCTTAGCTTTTTTAACATATTCATCATCAACATGCTCTTGCATCCATTGATTACTGCTTTTGCTACGCGCCATAGTATTTGTAGTGTAGAATTGAACGTTTTTATTAAGGATAAATAGAGTGACACCAGCTAAAATCAAACAACTAAAGTCTCAAGCTCATTTGTTAAAACCAGTTATTATGGTGGGTCAATCAGGTCTAACAAAATCAGTATTAGACGAAATTGAAGTAACCTTAAATACTCATGAGCTGATAAAAATTAAAATTCGTGCTGAAAAAGAAGATCGAATTCGAATTTCAGCTCAAATCATTGAAGCTAGCCAAGCTGAGCTAATCCAATCAATTGGACAGATTATCGTTATTTATAGAAAAAACCCAGAAAAATAAAATGCAGTTGAAAATTTTATAATTTCACCTGTTTTAATTATAGGGCGCCTATATGTATTCAATTGAAAGAATTTCATATTCTTTATTACCACCCGGTGTTTTAACAGTGACTACATCTTCAACTTCCTTGCCTATTAATGCTCTAGCAATAGGAGAATTAATTGATATTCTCCTTTCTTTAATATCTGCTTCATCCACGCCAACAATCTGGTAAGTTACAACATCTTCTGAATCAATATCTTCAATTTCTACTGTCGAACCAAAAATCACCTTCCCTCCTGCATCTATTGAGGTAATATCAATTATTTGAGCATTAGATAATTTACCTTCAATATCAGCAATACGTCCTTCAGTAAAGCTTTGCTGCTCTTTTGCTGCATGATATTCAGCATTTTCTTTTAAATCACCATGAGCTCTGGCTTCTGAAATTGCATTCACAATTCTTGGTCTGACTACATTTTTTAATTCTTGTAATTCTTCACGCAATTTATCTGCGCCCACTACAGTAAGAGGTACTTTATCTACCATTTGAATCTCCAAACTTTTTTGTCCATTTTATGAACAAATAAACAATAAAGGCTGACAAAAGCCAGCCTTTTCAAATTTTTAGTAATAGAACGAACTATACTAATCCAAGCT
>CAZZIX010000019.1:0-13300 GCA_964654345.1 uncultured Methylomarinum sp. | reverse complement strand
GCTTCTTTTACTGAATAATAGCTTGGGATACGTTCTTTTGTATAACCTTGTTCCTTTAAAGAGATACCAGCCATACATAAAGCTGCAATTTTAGCCAAAGGATAACCCGTTGCTTTTGATACAAAAGGCGCTGTTCTTGATGCTCTTGGATTAACCTCTAACACATAAATAGCTTCACCTTGAATGGCAAATTGAGTATTCATCAACCCCCTTACACCCAGAGCCTCAGCCATTTTTGCAACTTGTTCTCTAAGTTGATCTTGAAGGTGCTCCGATAATTCATAAGGAGGAATAGAACAAGCTGAATCACCTGAGTGGACACCAGCTTGCTCAATATGTTCCATTAATCCACCAATCAGAACAGTTTCACCATCATAAATGGCATCCACATCCATTTCAACAGCATCATCAAGGAATCTATCCAATAAAACAGGTGCATCATTCGAAACCGTGACAGCTTCTTTCATATAATGGCGCAATCCTTCTTCGTTAATCACAATTTCCATCCCACGACCACCTAATACATAAGAAGGCCTTATTACCAAAGGATAACCTAACTCTTTAGCTTGGTTAACTGCCTGCTCAATTGATCGTGCCGTTGCATTGGGAGGCTGTTTTAAATCTAATCGTTCTATTAACTTTTGGAATCGTTCCCTATCCTCTGCCAAATCTATTGAATCAGGTGATGTTCCAATAATAGGCGCTCCGGATGCTTCAAGAGCACGAGCCAACTTTAAAGGTGTTTGTCCACCATATTGAACAATGACACCTTTTGGTTTTTCGAGTGCAATAATTTCAAGCACATCTTCTAGCGTTAAAGGTTCAAAATATAATCGATCAGAGGTATCAAAATCAGTTGATACTGTCTCTGGATTACAATTAATCATAATGGTTTCAAAACCATTTTCTCGTAAAGCTAAAGCAGCATGGACACAACAATAGTCGAACTCAATCCCTTGCCCTATTCGATTTGGTCCGCCCCCTAATATAATAATTTTATCTTTATCCGTTACCTTTGCTTCGCATTCCTCTTCATAAGTAGAATACAAGTAGGCAGTATCTGATGAAAATTCAGCCGCACATGAATCTATCCGTTTATAAACGGGACGAATACCTTGTTTATGGCGTACATTCCTAACATCAGACTCTTTAGTATCCAGCAGTTTTGCCAACCGCTCATCAGAAAAACCTTTCCGTTTCAAACGGTACAACTCACCTTCTTTCAGTGTTGCTAAAGTTTTTGTTGCTAATGTTTTTTCAGTTAGAACTAGATCTTCAACTTGAGCCAAAAACCAGGGGTCAATTTTACTTGCTTCATGAACATCTTCTATACTCAAGCCACTACGAAATGCATCAGCTACATACCATAATCTTTCTGACCCAGGATGGCGTAATTCCCGCTGAATTTTATCTTGAACATGGTCATCTTTTAAATCGACAATTTCATCCAGACCACAAACTCCAACTTCTAGACCTCTTAATGCTTTTTGTAGTGATTCCTGAAAAGTTCTGCCTATTGCCATCACCTCTCCGACTGATTTCATCTGAGTTGTTAGTCGGTCATCAGCCTGTGGGAATTTTTCAAAGGTAAAACGAGGAACTTTAGTCACCACATAATCAATAGATGGTTCAAATGATGCGGGTGTAGCGCCACCGGTAATTTCATTCTTCAATTCATCTAGCGTATACCCTACTGCCAGTTTTGCCGCGACTTTAGCAATAGGAAACCCTGTCGCTTTTGATGCCAAAGCAGATGAACGAGAGACACGCGGGTTCATTTCGATGACAATCATCCGGCCATCTTCTGGATTAATAGCAACCTGCACATTTGAGCCTCCTGTATCAACACCAATTTCACGCAAAACTGCCAAAGACACATTCCGTAAAATCTGATATTCCTTATCTGTCAATGTTTGTGCTGGCGCAACGGTAATAGAATCACCTGTATGCACACCCATAGGGTCAAAATTTTCTATGGAACAAATAATAATACAATTATCGTTGGTATCTCGCACCACTTCCATTTCATATTCTTTCCAACCTAAGACTGACTCTTCAACCAGTAATTCATCAGTTGGAGATAGATACAACCCACGCTCGCAAATTTCAATAAATTCTTCTTTATTATAAGCAATACCGCCACCACTACCTCCCATAGTAAATGAAGGCCGAATAACAGTTGGATAACCTACTTCTACCTGCGCAACAAATGCCTCTTCCATATTATGAGCAGTTTTAGAACGTGCCACTTCAAAACCTAATCGCCCCATCGCCTGATTAAATAAATCCCTATCCTCAGCCATATCAATGGCTTCTTTTGTTGCACCAATCATTTCCACATTGTATTTTTTAAGCACACCATGCTTATCCAAATCTAATGCACAATTTAATGCCGTTTGCCCACCCATTGTAGGTAATACAGCATCAGGCCGTTCTTTTTCTATAATTTTTTCTACGGTTTGCCAATCTATTGGCTCAATGTAAATTGCATCGGCCATATCTGGATCAGTCATAATCGTTGCTGGATTGGAATTAACCAGAACAACGCGATACCCTTCTTCTCTAAGCGCTTTACATGCCTGAGTCCCTGAGTAATCAAACTCACAAGCTTGACCTATCACTATAGGTCCTGCACCTAATAATAAAATCGATTTTAGATCGGTTCTTTTTGGCATATATACTAAATCTACTAAATTATTGGTTAGCTGAATGTTCGTCCATCATCGTGATGAATTGATCAAATAAAAATTCCACATCATGTGGCCCAGGACTTGCCTCTGGATGCCCCTGAAAACTCATTGCTGGGCAATCTGTTCGTTCAATTCCTTGCAAACTCCCATCAAACAACGAATGATAAGTTGGTTTTACGTGACTGGGAAGTGATTTCTCATCTACTGCAAACCCATGATTTTGACTACTAATCACTACTCTTCCCGTTTCCTTATTTTGAACTGGGTGATTTGCCCCGTGATGGCCAAACTTCATCTTTGTTGTTTTTGCACCACTCGCTAAAGCTAGTAATTGATGCCCTAAACAAATCCCAAAAACAGGAATTTTTTTCTCTAAAATAGTTTTAATGGCTGAAATAGCATAGTCACAGGGCTCAGGATCGCCCGGCCCATTGGATAGAAAAACACCCTCGGGATTCATTGCCAAAACTTGATCTGCAGGTGTTGTTGCTGGAACGACTGTCACTCTACAGCCTCTATTTGCTAGTAGCCGAAGAATATTTCTTTTAACACCAAAATCATAAGCTACGACATGCTTAGTTAGGTTTTTTGCCTCTGTATGCCCCTCTGTTAACGACCAAATATCCTGAGTCCACTCATACTGTTCTGACACAGTCACTTCTTTCGCTAAATCCAGGCCTTTTAATCCAGAAAAACCTGCAATCGCTTTTTTTGCTACTTCGCTATCGATACTTTCACCAGCAACAATAGCACCGCGTTGCGCACCTTTATCTCGCAAAATCCGTGTTAATTTGCGAGTATCAATATCAGCAATAGCGACAACCTTATTCTCTACCAAATACTCTTGTAATGGCATTTCACTACGCCAGTTACTTAACTGGAGTGGCAAATCACGAATCACCAAACCACTAGCAAAAACTGAGGAAGATTCATCATCTTCACTATTTGTCCCCACATTACCAATATGAGGATAGGTTAGGGTAATAATTTGACGGGCATAGGATGGGTCACTCAGGATTTCTTGATAGCCAGTTAACGACGTGTTAAAAACAACTTCACCAACAGAACAACCATCAATACCTATTGATACACCATTAAAAACCGTTCCGTCTTCTAATAATAGTAAAGCAGGGTTATTCAAGATCAGTCACCTTATTATGTACAAAACGGGATAAGTCTATAAGACTCATCCCGTTCTAAGAAGTTACAAAAAATATTAGGTTAATTCTACGGAATTATACGTCGTAGGTCATCAAAAATTTTTAAGTTCTAAAACATCTTGCATATCATAAAGCCCTTTGTCTTTATTTTTTAACCAACTAGCAGCTCTTATTGCACCATTAGCAAAAGTCATTCGACTACTTGCTTTATGCGTAATTTCTAATCGCTCACCATCATCCGCAAACATAACCGTATGTTCCCCAACAATATCACCTGCACGTATAGTGGAAAAACCAATCGTCTTTCTATCCCTTTCACCTGTATCTCCTTCTCGCCCATAAATGGCACAGTCTTTCAAATCACGACCTAAGGTGTCAGCAATAACCTCGCCCATCCGTAATGCTGTACCAGATGGAGCATCAACTTTATGTCTATGATGAGCCTCAATCACCTCTATATCGGTATATTCACCCATCACTTTTGCAGTCATTTCTAGTAATTTAAGCGATAAATTAACCCCTACGCTCATATTTGGTGCTAATACTATGGCAATATTTTTTGCAGCCTGATTAATAATTCTTTTTTGTTCTTCACTATATCCAGTCGTGCCAATAACAACTTTTTTCCCCGCTTGACGACATATTTCTATATATTCCATTGACGGTTCAGGGCGAGTAAAATCTATCAACAGGTCAAACTGATCCACTACTGACCTTAAGTCATCAACTACTTTAATTTTAGTCTTACCTATTCCAGCAAGCTCACCAGCATCCTTACCAATGGAATCACTACTAGCTCTGGAAACAGCGACAGCTAGTTCAGTATTTTTTGATAAAACCGCAGATTTAACGAGGCACAAACCCATCCGTCCTGATGCACCAACAACAGCAATTCTTATCATAATTTAACCCGTCAGTTTATCAAAAAAGCTTTTCACCCCATCTGTCCATGAATGTTCTTGTGGGCTATGCTGCTTTCCACCACCTGACAATGACTTTCTAAGCTGTTCGACCAATGTTTTTTGCTCCTTGGTTAAGCGAACAGGGGTTTCTATTTGTACTTTACAGAGTAAATCACCTACTGCACCACCTCGAACCGGTTTAACCCCCTTCCCTCTCAATCTAAACATTTTCCCAGTTTGAGTTTCTGATGGAATTTTAAGTTTTACTTTACCATTGAGAGTGGGGACTTCTAGTTCTCCACCCAAACACGCTGTTGGAAAACCAATAGGCATTTCACAATATAAATTGGCTCCATCCCGAGTAAAAATAGGATGTTCTTTAACCTGGACTTGAACATATAAATCGCCAGATGGGCCGCCATTTAGACCAGCTTCACCTTCACCAGCCAAACGAATACGATCCCCTGTATCTACACCTGCAGGGACTTTAACTGATAATGTTTTGTTTTCTTGAATACGTCCCTGCCCATGACATTTTCGACAAGGATCTTTTATTTGCTTTCCTGTCCCTGAACAAGTTGGACAGGTTTGTTGCACAGAAAAAAAGCCTTGTTGCATCCTGACTTGCCCGTGTCCTTGACAACTGGTACAAGTTACAGGGCTTGATCCTTTTTTCGCACCTGACCCTTTACATTCACCACAAGAAACCAATACAGGCACTTTAACCGTAGCTTCAGTGCCGCCAACAGCTTCTTCTAAGGCAAGGTCAAGGTTATAACGCAGATCAGACCCAGCCTGAACATTACTCCGTCTACGACCGCCTCCTCCTCCGCCACCGCCGAAAATATCTCCGAAAACATCGCCAAAAATATCACTAAAATTCTCTGCGCCGTGACCACCCCCTCCCACTGATTGATCAACACCAGCATGCCCAAACTGATCATAGGCTGAGCGTTTTTTCTGGTTAGATAAAACTTCATAAGCCTCTTTAACTGCTTTAAATTTTTTTTCTGCCTTCTCAGAATCGTCTGTGTTTCTATCAGGATGAAACTTCATCGCCATTTTGCGATAACTTTTCTTTATTTCAGCTTCACTTGCGTTTTTATTAACCCCAAGTAATTTATAAAAATCTTCTTTTGCCATAACGTAAATAACCGCCAGCAGAACCGGCGGTTTTTATAAAGTCCTATATCAGGAAAACAAGTCTTGTGGAGTGTGTAATAGCTACCTCACCACACACCCTCTCTACACTAAGAGCAATTTATTTTTTATCATCATCCTTAACTTCTTCAAATTCAGCATCAACTACATCATCTGCTGTTGCAGAAGACTCTGTTGAATCAGAACCTTCATCAGCAGAACCTTCAGCCTCAGCTTTTTGTGCATAAACACGTTCTGCCAATTTCCCTGATAGTTCAGTCAAAGTTGCTGTTTTTGTATCAATAATTTCCTTATCATCTGCTTTAACAGCGTCTTCTACTTCAGAAATAGCAGCTTCAATTGCTGTTTTTTCCTCTTCCGTCACCTGATCACCCAAGTCTTCCATGGTTTTCTTAGTTGCATTAATCATGCTTTCTGCTGAATTTCTTGAAGAAACCAGTTCAGTTATTTTCTTATCTTCATCAGCATGGGCTTCTGCATCCTTAATCATACGATCGACTTCATCATCCGATAAACCACTTGAGGCTTTAATAATGATAGATTGCTCTTTACTTGTTGCCTTATCTTTTGCAGATACATTCAATATTCCATTAGCATCAATATCAAATGCCACTTCAATTTGAGGAATACCCCGTGGTGCAGGTGGAATATCGGACAAATCAAAACGTCCCAATGATTTATTACCCGCTGCAACTTCACGCTCACCTTGTAATACATGAACAGTTACCGCACCTTGGTTATCTTCTGCTGTTGAGAAAACTTGAGATGCATTCGTTGGAATCGTAGTATTTTTATCAATCAGTTTAGTCATGACTCCGCCCATGGTCTCAATACCTAAGGACAAAGGAGTAACATCTAATAATAAGACATCTTTAACATCACCACCTAATACACCGGCTTGAATCGCAGCACCAAGAGCTACTGCTTCATCTGGATTAACATCTTTACGAGGCTCTTTGCCGAAAATAGCTTCTACTGTTTCCTGAACTTTCGGCATACGGCTTTGACCACCCACCAAAATCACATCATTAATTTCAGAAGCCGACAATCCAGCATCTTTCAATGCCGTCTCACATGGACCTTTGGTTCTTTCAATTAAATCAGCAACTAATGACTCCAGTTTTGCACGAGTTAATTTGACATTTAAGTGCTTAGGTCCTGCTGCATCAGCAGTAACATAGGGCAGATTAATATCTGTTTGTTCTGTTGATGACAGCTCAATTTTTGCTTTTTCAGCCGCTTCTTTTAAGCGTTGCAAAGCTAATGGATCATTGTGTAAATCAATCCCATTGTCTTTTTTGAATTCATCAACTAAAAAGTCGATAATTCTCAAATCAAAATCTTCACCGCCTAAGAAAGTATCGCCATTTGTTGCCAATACTTCAAATTGATGCTCGCCTTCAATTTCTGCAATTTCGATAATAGACACATCAAATGTACCACCACCCAAATCATAAACAGCAATTGTTGTATCACCTGCTGGCTTATCCATGCCAAAAGCTAATGCTGCTGCTGTTGGCTCATTAATAATACGTTTAACTTCTAAGCCAGCAATACGCCCTGCATCTTTAGTCGCTTGACGTTGTGAATCATTAAAATATGCAGGTACAGTAATAACCGCTTCTTTGACTTCTTCACCTAAAAAGGCTTCTGCATCTTTTTTCAACTTCATCAAGATACGTGATGAAACTTCTGGGGCAGCCATTTTTTTACCATGACATTCAACCCAGGCATCACCATTGTCTGCTTCAACAATTTTATAGGGCACCATTTTGATGTCTTTTTGAACCACATCATCTTTAAAACGGCGACCGATTAAACGCTTGATTGCAAATAATGTATTTTCAGGATTAGTCACTGCTTGACGCTTTGCAGATTGTCCCACTAACACTTCATCATCACCCGTAAATGCCACAATAGAAGGTGTAGTACGAGCGCCTTCACTATTTTCGATTACGCGGGATTTTCCGTTTTCTAAGACCGCCACACATGAATTTGTGGTTCCTAAATCTATTCCAATTATTTTAGCCATTAAAATCTCCAGACTTTTAGTTTAATTTGTATGTTGTAGATATGAGGTTGTTAAAATTGATTTCAAGCCTGCTCATCTAAATTTATTGAACCAGCATTCGGTTCATCAGTTGGCTTAGCCGCTTGCGACACTACAACCATGGCTGGACGAATCAAACGGCCATTCAAGATATAACCTTTTTGAAAAACATTAAGTACTGTATTTGGCTCAACATCTGCACTAGGCTGCATCGTCATTGCCTGATGTAATTCTGGGTTAAAGGGTTGTCCCATCGGCTCAAGTGCTTCTATATTAAACTTTGCAAAAACAGCTTCAAATTGTTTAATTGTCAATTCACTGCCTTGTTTTAATGCAATAACTTCTGGGTTATCACTAGTTGAAGCTTGAATCCCCAATTCAAGACTATCTATAACCGAAAGTAATTCTTTGGCAAATTTTTCCAAACCATATTTATGTGCATTTTCTAAATCTGTTTGCGTCCGTCTTTTAATATTTTGCATTTCAGCTTGCGCCCTGACCACTTTATCCCAGTTTTCTTCTGCTTTTTTTTCGGCTAGGCGCAACTGTTTTTGTAAGTCTTCTAAAGAACCTTCTTCTATTAGTTCTTCTTCAGCAATTTCGGGTTGCTGTTCAATTTTAGATTCATTTTCAACATCATCATCCAGTTCATTGACTTGTTCAAGCACTTCATCAATTAGTTCACTATCGGACTTTGGCTCTGATGTTCTCTGATCTTTATTCATTTAATAACTCCAGAATTTTCAATTTGAAACAATGCTTTTTAACATGGGGGTTTTCAACGAAGATTCAAGGCTAAACCCAATAAATTTATAGGCATAAGTTCACAGATTTAGTTATCTATCTGTTTTCTTACTAAAAGCAAGGCAGATAGAAAGGAGGAGTACTTTACCAAATGGATACAGGAAGTGGTGTAACACTGTTTATCTAAAAAATTGACCAAGTGAAGTATATTTTAAAGATAAACTGACTCCCAAATTAACCTGAAATCAGCTCGCAGCAATCATTTTCTTAAGATTTTTTGGCATTGAGAAAACAACTTTCTCTTCGATTCCCTGAATTTCAACAGCCCCAGTTCCTCCCCATTGCTTTAGTTGATCTATAACTTCTTGTACTAACACTTCTGGTGCGGATGCTCCGGCTGACACTCCAACAATTGAAACATCTTTAAACCATGACTCCTTCATATCTTTTGCAGTATCAATTAAATAGGCAGTCTTGCCTAATTGCACGGCTATTTCCCGTAAACGATTTGAATTTGAACTGTTAGGAGACCCAACAACCAAAATAACATCCGCTGTTTCAGCCAATTCATGCACCGCATCCTGGCGATTTTGTGTGGCATAACAAATATCATCTTTTTTCTGTTCCTGAATATCAGGAAAGTATTCATGCAACGCATCAACCATAATTTTAGTATCAGTCATTGATAAAGTAGTCTGGGTCACATAAGCTAGATCTTTAGGGTTATTAACTTTTAAGTTTTTTACATCCTCTGGCGTTTCCACCAAATACATCCCCCCTGTTTCAGCAATTTTTTCATATTGCCCCATGGTACCTTCAACTTCTGGATGCCCCGCATGGCCAATAAGTATTGCCTCACGACCATCTTTTGCATGTTTAGCAACTTGCATATGCACTTTTGTCACTAGTGGACAAGTTGCATCAAATACCGTTAAATTGCGATCTTTAGACTCTTGCTGAACTTGCTTTGATACACCATGCGCACTAAAGATTAAATAAGACCCTTCCGGTACCTCACTCACATCTTCTATAAATACAGCCCCTTTATCTCTTAATCCTTCTACTACCGTTCGATTATGTACAACTTCATGCCGTACATAAATCGGCGCTCCAAAACTTTCTAAAGCCTGATCAACAATTTCTATAGCACGGTCTACACCAGCACAGAATCCACGAGGGTTAGCGAGTTTAATTTGCATATCTTGACTTCATTACTTGGTTAATTTAGGGATATTTTAACGTAACTCTAGAATTATGACTAAATTTAATAAAACTAATCCAAAAATGGTGCTGAATATAGTATTTCATTTTCGATTCCTAAGCGTATAAAATAGCAGTTATGAATATGACCGAAATGAAACTCACTAATAATAAGCTTGTCATTGATGATGTTCGGATGCGAGGGTTTAAAAAACGTTCGCCAATTGAAGAAGTCATGGCATGGTTAGATCAGCAGACTATTGATTTACCCAAACAAACAATCCCTTTGCAAGAAGCCGCCGGTAGAGTTATTACAAGCGATGTTATTAGTCAATTTAATATCCCAGGGTTTAATCGTTCTATGATGGATGGTTATGCGATTGTTGCATCTGATGCTCAAGGTGCATCGTCTTACAATCAACTTGAACTGAAAGTTATTGGTAAATCCATGCCAGGCCAAGGATCTACTGCTAAGGTTGTTTCTGGGTCTACGGTTAGAATCATGACCGGAGCACCTGTCCCTGAAGGTGCGAATGCTGTGTTACCCGCTGAAAATGTTGCTGCAGACGATCAATCTATTTTGGTTATGGAAAACGTTGCCGAAGGTCGAAATATTGGTCGTATCGGTGAAGACATTTTATTAGGTTCCACAATAATTAAAAAAGGGAGACGCTTACGAGCACAGGATATTGCGCTTCTGGCCTCTGTCGGCGAAAAAAACGTGTCTGTCTTTAGCAAACCACGAATTAGTATTGTTGTGACTGGAAATGAAATACTTGAGATAGGCACCCCCCCTCAAGGTTATCAAATCGTAAATTCTAACGGCCCCATGTTAGAAGCACTCAGTAGAAGAGATGGCGGCATTACCATCAAGTCTTCTATTGTTGCTGATGATCCAGAATTAATTCGCCAAGTCATGCTTGAAGATTATGATATTTTATTAATCACAGGTGGAACCAGTGTAGGCGAAGAAGACATGGCTCCTTTATTACTGGCAGAACTAGGCGATTTAGCTATTCACGGGGTTGCGATGCGCCCCAGCAGATCAGCTGGAATGGGGTCAATCGGCAATAAACGGGTTTTTTTACTGCCCGGTAATCCTGTCGCTTGCTTATGCGCTTATGACTTTTTTGCTGGCAACTTAATTCGTCGTCTTTCTGGATACACAAAAAATGGACCTTATCGCTCAATACATAAAGTATTAAAACAAAAGATAGTTTCGGTCATTGGCAGAACTGATTATGCGCGCATTCGATTGTCTGAAAATTTTGTTGAACCTATTGCGATAAGTGGTGCAGCTATCCTTAGTTCTACAACCCAAGCCGATGGCTTTGTAATTATTCCAGCAGATAGTGAAGGCTATCCTCCTGAAACAGAAGTTGAAGTTTTTCTTTACGATAATTAAGCAAATAAAAATGGAACAACAAAAACAATTCCTCAATGTGATTGATCGGGATTTGGCAAAATCCCGTTTTGAAGCTGCTATTTCTCTACAACCTTTAGGGGAAGAGCTTATTGATTTGCATCTGGCTTTAGGCCGAGTACTGTCCAGAGATATTATAGCCAACGTTAACGTTCCCTCCTTTGATCGCTCAAACCTTGACGGTTTTGCTGTAAAAGCAAATGATACGATAGGTGCAGAAGAACACAACCCAATTTATATAACGTTACAAACTGAACAAATTGCAGCCGGCTCTGCACCTAAGCATGAACTTACATCTGGATTAACAACAGCTATTGCCACAGGCGGCATGTTACCAAGAGGTGCTGATGCCATTGTAATGATAGAAAATGCAGATATTCGCGACGAAAAATTAATGGTATTAAAAGCTGTTAGCCCTGGCACTGGCGTTGCCTTTGCAGGAACAGATGTTTCAAGCGGTGAAACCATACTTTATAAAGGAGATCTATTAACCAGCCGAGAAACCGGAATATTAGCCGCCATTGGTGAACTTAAAATATATGTCTGGAGCCGCCCCAAAATAGCCATAATCTCTACAGGCAATGAAATTATTGCACCAGGGGAACCTATGATTCCTGGGTTTGTTTATGATTCAAATGCTCGCATTATTGCAGATGCAGTTAAAGAACTTGGCGGTCAGCCAATTGAACTAGGTATTGTCAATGATGATCTTGAGCAGCTAAGAAAAAAAATTGCAACTGCGCTAACAGCAGCTGATATGGTTTTACTCTCTGGTGGAACAAGCAAAGGTCAAGGGGACATTTCTTACCAAGCTGTTTACGAACTTACCAACCCAGGGGTTATTGTCCATGGTGTAGCTTTAAAGCCAGGAAAACCTATCTGTCTTGCCGCAACAAAAGGAAAACCTGTTGTCGTTTTACCCGGCTTCCCTACTTCAGCAATATTTACTTTTCATGAATTTATCGCGCCAGTCATTCGTCAGTTAGCGGGTTTGTCGCCCACTAGCCAAAGTATTGAAATGGCAGAACTTGCAGTACATGTTAATTCTGATGTTGGCCGCACTGAATTTCTTTTAGTCCGCTTACTGGAAAACACAGTAGATTCATCAGACCAAAAACATCCATCATTAATAGCTTACCCTATTGGAAAAGGCTCAGGGAGTGTAACAACATTTAGTCATGCTGATGGCTTTGTTCGTATAGATCGTCACGTAGAATTATTAGAAGCAGGGAATGAAGTAGAAGTACAATTGATAAGTCGTGACACAAAACCAGCTGATCTCGTCATTATTGGAAGTCACTGCGCCGGTCTTGATTTACTGATTAGTTTACTCAAAACCAAAGGTATTAATACTCGTTTTATGTCAATTGGTTCTTCAGCAGGACTAACTGCTGTAAAAAGAGGCCAATGTGATATTGCAGGTGTACACCTGTTTGATCCAGATAGTAAAACCTATAACCACCCCTTCATTAGCGACGACTTAAGTTTAATTAGAGGCTATCGCCGACAACAAGGTTTAATTTTTAGAAAAAATGATCCTCGTTTCCAAGGTAACAATGCAGAAGAAATTATAAATAATATTAAGAATGACCCATCATGCTTAATGATTAACCGTAATACAGGAAGTGGCACTCGTGTTTTAATTGATCAATTGCTTGAAGGTAGCAAACCTAATGGTTACCTGGTTCAAACCAGTAATCACCGAGCGGTAATGGCGGCTATTCAGCAAAATAGAGCAGACTGGGGTATTGCCATTCAATCAGTTGCTGACGATAAAAATATTGGTTTTTTACCCATTAAAGATGAACATTATGATTTTGTGGTTTCAAACTCTAAATTACAAAAAAAATCAATACAATCCTTTCTACACTTACTTAAAGATGAGCAAGTCATCGCATCTTTCAAGGAAATAAATCTTATCGCAGATTTATCAATGGGAAATTTACAGTCTAAAAAAAATCAGACATAAC